>JAUNQM010000184.1 GCA_030536165.1 Prevotellaceae bacterium
AGACAGCACTTGCAATGGGTTCAGAGATGGCACTTGCACGTCTTGGCGTTGCAACATGTATGATATTCTCACCATTCTTTGCAAAGTTAGGCGGTAGTATTGACGTTTCTCGTTCAGTAGCCTTTGGTGTAGTATTGCTTTGCATCGCACTCATCATGTTTGTTGTTTATTTCTTTATGGACAAGAAACTCGATGCCCAGACAGGCGAAGCAGAGGAGAAAGACGACCCATTCAAGGTGTCAGATATCGGCAAGATTCTCTCAAGCCGTGGTTTCTGGCTCGTTGCATTACTTTGTGTATTGTATTACTCTGCAATATTCCCATTCCAGAAGTATGCAGTCAATATGCTCCAGTGCAACCTGACACTCGAACCAGGAAACGACTTCTGGCAGAGCGATTCAGTTACTATTATCCAGTACATCATCATGCTCATCGTTGCAGCATGCTCGTTTGCAAGCAACTTCTCAAAGAAGACAGGCATGAAGGTCGGACTCATGGGGGCTGCTGTCGTAGCACTTATCGTGTATTGCTACATGGGTTACAAGCGTGGTTCTGCTGAGACAGTCTTTGCTGTGTTCCCATTGCTGGCTGTGGCTATCACTCCGTTCCTCGGTAATTATGTTGACCATAAGGGTAAGGCAGCGTCAATGCTGATGATAGGTTCGTTACTCCTTATTATATGTCACCTCACATTCGCTTTCGTACTTCCTTTGTTCAAGGGCAATGCAATTGGTGGTGTAGTAGTAGCATACGCAACAATCCTTGTGCTCGGAGCATCGTTCTCACTCGTGCCTGCAGCTCTATGGCCAAGTGTGCCAAAGCTTGTTGACGAGAAGATTATTGGTTCTGCTTACGCTCTTATCTTCTGGATACAGAACATCGGCTTGTGGTTGTTCCCATTGCTTATCGGTAAGGTGCTCGATAAGACAAATCCACAGATTGTTGAGGCTGTAAATAATGGAACAATGACAGCAGAGACAGCATCTGTTTCTTACGACTATACTTGGCCTCTGATTATGCTTGCAGGTCTTGGTGTGGCAGCTTTGATTATCGGTATCATCCTCAAGGCTGTTGATAAGAAGGAACACATCGGACTCGAAGAACCGAATATAAAATAAACATCGAAATATCGAATAATCGAGTAATCGAATAACTTCAAAAATAATTTAAAATCAAAAACTATGTTTGAAAATCAACCGAAAGGTCTTTATGCGTTAGCGCTGGCAAATACTGGCGAACGCTTTGGCTACTACACCATGTTAGCCGTTTTTGTGTTGTTCTTGCAGGCTAATTTCAATTTGTCTCCAGGAGCATCCATGAGTATCTATTCATCTTTTTTGATGTTTGTCTATTTCCTGCCTCTTTTCGGAGGTATGCTTGCAGATAAGATAGGTTTTGGCAAATGTGTGACTATTGGCATATTTATTATGCTGATTGGGTACCTGCTGTTGGCCATTCCTGCAGGAGCAGGCAATACTGCATATACTTATATGATAGCAGCACTTGTGCTGATAAGCATCGGTACTGCTTTGTTCAAAGGTAATCTGCAGGTAATGGTAGGCAATTTGTATGACAATCCTAAATACGCTGACAGACGTGATTCAGCTTTCTCTATTTTCTATATGGCAATCAATATAGGTGCCATGTTTGCTCCTACTGCAGCTATCAAGATGATGGATTACGCTCAGCATACATTAGGATATAGTGAAGCCGACTCTTATCACTTTGCATTTGGTGTGGCTTGCATCTCTTTGTTAGTGTCAATAGCTATTTATTTCATATTCCGTTCTTGGTTCAAGACTGCAGAGAAGGGAAGCGTTGCTGAAAAGGGTGCCGAGGCTGCTCCAGTGGAAGAACTTTCAAAGAGTGAAACTAAGCAGCGTATTGTTGCTTTGTGCCTCGTATTTGCAGTAGTCATTTTCTTCTGGATGGCATTCCACCAGAATGGTGCTACACTCACACAGTTCGCAAAGGATTATACAGCTCAGACATCAACTGGCGTACAAAGCATGCTTTTCGATGTTTGGAATCTGGTTGCAGTCGTATTTATTGTCTATGCCTTGTTCTCATTGTTCCAGAGCAAGACCACTAAGGGTAAGACTATCTCTGGTATAGTAATAGTTCTCGCAGGTGCATATCTGGCTTATCAATATAATGCTTTACCAGATGTAACAGCTGTTGAGGCTCCAATATTCCAGCAGTTCAACCCATTCTATGTTGTAGCCTTGACTCCTGTGTCACTTGCTATCTTTAGTGCTTTAGCAAAGAAGGGCAAAGAGCCTGTGGCTCCAATGAAGATAGCATTGGGTATGCTCGTGGCTGCATGTGCTTATCTTATTATGACAGGCTGCTCATTGCCATTGCTCTCACCTACAGAGCAGGTTGCTGCAGGTTGCGTAGATAGAGTTTCTCCTTACTGGCTCATTTCAACTTATTTGGTTTTGACGTTTGCAGAACTTCTGCTGTCACCAATGGGAATCAGCTTCGTAAGCAAGGTAGCTCCTCCTAAATATAAAGGTATGATGATGGGTGGATGGTTTGTTGCCACTGCACTTGGCAACCAGTTAGTGTTCATCCCAGGTCTTATTTGGGACGGAACTCCAAGTTTAGCATACGTATGGATTCTTCTTATGGTACTTTGTCTGTTGAGCTTCCTGTTCATAATGTCACAGATGAAGAAACTCAAGAAAGTTGCATAATTGAAAGTATTTATAGAAATGGACAGATTCAGAATTGGCAGCGACCTTTTAGGCGAAAAGCAGGTGCCTGCCGACGCATTATATGACGTGCAGACAGTGCGCTGTCTCGAGAACTTCAACATCAGTCACTTCCACCTCAACGAGTACCCGAACTATCTCAAGGGACTTGCACTCACCAAGATGGGAGCGGCTGAAGCTAACCACGAACTCGGACTTCTCACCGACGAAGTGTATGATGGAATCATGGCTGCTTGCCGTGAAATCATGGACGGAAAGCTGGCTGACAGTTTCCCTATCGACATGATTCAGGGCGGTGCAGGCACAAGCACCAACATGAATGCCAATGAAGTCATTGCCAACCGTGCCCTTCAAATCATGGGCTATGAGCTTGGCGACTTCAAGCACTGTTGGCCAAACGACGATGTAAACCGTTCGCAGTCAACAAATGATGCCTATCCATGTGCAGCACACTTGGGCCTTTACTTTACTCATCTTGAAGTAATCGAGCATCTCAAGCAACTCATAGCAAGCTTCCGCAAGAAGAGTGAAGAGTTTGCACACATCTTGAAGATGGGTCGCACGCAGCTTGAAGATGCCGTGCCAATGACTCTCGGACAGACTTTCAGTGGCTTTGCATCAATACTCGAGGACGAAATCGACCATCTCAACCATGCAGCCGAAGACTTCCTCACAGTCAATATGGGCGCTACAGCCGTAGGTACAGGTATCTGCTCTGAACCAGGCTACAGCGAGAAGTGCATCGCAGCACTCTGCAAATTCACTGGGTGGAACGTGAGGTTAGCTGCCGACCTCGTGGGTGCAACATCCGACACATCGTGTCTCGTAGGCTACTCTGGCGCATTGAAACGACTCGCTGTCAAGGCTTCAAAGATATCAAACGACCTCCGACTTCTTGCGTCTGGACCACGTTGCGGACTCTTTGAAATCAATCTCCCAGAGAAGCAGCCAGGCTCAAGTATCATGCCTGGCAAGGTCAATCCAGTCATACCAGAAGTTATGACGCAGGTATGCTACAAGGTAATGGGCAATGATGTTTGCGTCACGATGAGCGGTGAGGCAGCTCAGATGGAGCTTAACGCAATGGAACCTGTCATGATTCAGTGCTGCTTTGAAAGCGCAGAACTCATGATGAACGGCTTTGATACGCTCCGCATTAACTGCATCGACGGCATCACGGCAAACGAAGAACGCTGCCGCGACAACATACGCAAGTCTATCGGCATCGTGACTGCGCTCAACCCGATTATCGGCTACAAGCACTCGTCGAAGATTGCTCGCAAGGCAAAGGAGACAGGTCGTGGCGTCTATGAACTCGTGCTCGAAGAGGGCATACTCACAAAAGAAGAGCTCGACACCATACTTGCACCAGAGAACATGATTCGTCCTGTGAAGCTCGACATCAAGCCTCGCAAGTAGTACGAATTGCATATACATACCACTTCAAGCCCTTCCTTCTCTCTCAGATGGAAGGGCTTGATGCGTTTTTGCGGCACATGTTTACACCTTATTATATAATACGCGCGTGCGCATGCGCGATGAGCCGTCGGAGGAAAAAAATCCTATGTTTGGGGCGATTTTTTCATAGTTACGATAGATTTTATCCAAAATAGGTATTGGAGGTTTTGGCAATGCCCATGTTTTTTTTAAGTGCGCCCCCGTTGGGGTCGCAGACCTGCGGTCTGTAGTCTTCGACCATCATCGCCCCTATCGGGGGCGTACTAAAAAACAAAGGATTGATGGCCGATACGTGATTATAGATATCTATAGGAAGTCTTTTGTTTATGGGGAAGTTGTGTTGACGCTATTTTCAGGCCTTCACACCTTAGGTGTTATCCACGCCACACCTCAGGTGTTACTATACCTCACACCTTAGGTGTAACGCCTTTCACACCTGAGGTGTGGAGGGCTCAGATATGGCTTAGAAGCCGTTACCGCACAAAATGAAACGATTTTTTACTATATATATACATAAATGTATATATGAAAGACAGCACTTTTCGAAAAAAAATGTTATCTTTGCAGATAACTTATAAACAAAACAATCTATTATTCACAACCCAATGAAACGACAAATCCTTTCCTTGCTTGCCATAGCCGCAGCACAGCTCACTTTTGCGCAGAATCCACTCGTGCAAACCAAATACACTGCCGACCCTGCACCGTATGTGCACGGTGATACCATCTACCTTTACACCACTCATGATGAGGACGATGCAGAGGGTTTTAAGATGTACGACTGGCTGCTATACACCTCAACCGACATGGTGAACTGGACCGACCACGGTGCTGTGGCGTCGCTTGCCGACTTCAAATACTTCGACGGAAACAACGGCGCGTGGGCTTTGCAGGTGATTGAAAGGGGAGGAAAATGGTACATGTATTGTCCGATTCACGGTCATGGCATCGGCGTGCTTGTGTCTGATTCGCCTTACGGACCATTCAAAGACCCACTCGGAAAGCCGCTCGTATGGCAGCGTGAGCA
>JAUNQM010000185.1 GCA_030536165.1 Prevotellaceae bacterium
AAAGCAGTGCGAACGATACCGCTATAGCGTCTAAAGAAAGTATTGCGAACGATTCCGTTATAAATTCAAACGTAGAAGAAGAGGTCCAAAAGGATTATTCTGCGGAAATGATGGATATTGTACAGCGTATGTACAATGACATATTATCTCACTACAGTGACGATGATAACGGACAAGGACAGAAATATGCTTTTAATCAATATGCTTCAAAGTCGTTGTTAAAACTACTTCATGACGTAAACGAAGCAAGTGAAAAAACAAATGATGCTATATTAGGTTGGAATTGCGACCCATGGATATTTGCACAGGATTGGATTCATCCAAAGGCAAAAGTCGCAAAAGCCTATGCGCTTTCAGATACAAAGGGTAAGGTTGATGTAGTACTTATTGACAATAGTAATAAAAACTACATTACATTATTCATGACTAAAGAAGAAGGGCAATGGAAAGTGAATGATTTCATCGGTACGGAATCTGCCGATTATGCCCCAACCTTCACTGAGGTGTTGAAGGAAGAAATGGAAGAAGTCTTGAAAAACGCTGAAAAGCAATAATCATATTGTCCAAGTTAGGACAATATGATTTTTTCGTATAACGACCTTATCACGTCAATGCTCAATGGCACAGGATTGTTCTTCAAGCGAACAGGATTGACTGACGTAGAGAGTACTTCCAGCTCTGCATCTTTATCGCCAAACACAGGGTTTTGCATTTCCATTCGAGTCATCATTCCACGGAAATAGTCTAACGAGAACGGTGGATTTATCTCCACATCAGGCTGAGTGAGCATATACTCCCATATCTCAGGTAGGCATACTGCAACAGCATGCCCATGAGGAAACTTGTAGATTGAGGTTATCTTATAGCTCATTGCGTGCGCTGCTGTGGTCTGTGCTATGCTGATTGCCCTGCCGCCATAGTTTGCCGCAAGCATTATCTGCGATGCTGCTTCGTCGTCATTCTCAAAGATATACTTCTCCCAATTATCACGAATCAGCTCTATACATTTCTGCGAATATGTGCGGCTCTCATCTGTATGATTCACCGACCACCAACTTTCAATGCCTTGACAAAGAGCGTCCATCATAGTACATTTCTTCTGATACAACGGTAACGTCTTCAGCACCGAAGGCTCAAGGATGGCAAAGTCTGGAGTAAGGCAGTCGTGTGCCACGGTTTGTTTTACATTATTATAATATATAACCGCGTTGCGAGTCGATTCGCTGCCAGTCCCTGCTGTCGTAGGAATTGCAATGAGAGGAATATCTGAATGCTTGTATTCTTGCTTCAGGTAATTCTCGCGCTTGTCCATCTTGCAGAAAAGTTTTATGCACTTTGCCACGTCGATGGAACTTCCCCCACCTATCGCTAAGATTGCATCGCAACCCTCGGCATTGAACAAATCCACTCCGTCGCACACTTGTTCGTAAAGAGGATTAGGAGTGAATCCGTCGAAGCTCACCGTAGGGTGCACGATTTCATCTATCTGAGTTTTAATATTTAAGAATGGGAAAGATGCATCTTTCACAATAAAGAGTTTCCCCACATTCAGTTCCTTCAGGATTGAAGGCAATGCGTCTATGCCGTTTACTATTCTCTGCATAAGAAATCCATTAAAGCATCTTTGTTCTGTTGAGGAGTCGTAGTAGGGCGACCGAGGTCTTTCCTATTGCCTTTCTTCACTTTCACTTCAAGCAATACAGGTCCGTTCAAGTAATTTATCTGCGAAAGCGCAACCTTTAGTTCCTCAATGCTTGCCACACTTAGTGTATTCTCATACCCCACCGCTTCGGCTATGGCAGGGAAGTCAATCTGAAGTCCTACCGTCGGCTGACCGCCTACGGAGTCATGCGCACCATTATTAAATATGACATGGATGAAGTTTTCAGGTTTCTTGCTTGCCACTATTGCCATGCTGCCCATGTGCATTATAGCAGCCCCATCGCCATCAAAGCACCAAACCCTGCGGTCGTTCTTCTCCAAAGCTATGCCTAATGCTATCTGTGAAGCATGTCCCATACTGCCAACAGTAAGGAAATCGCGCTCGTGGCCTTCGCCTTTGCCTGCACGATACTCAAACAACTCCCTTGAAATCATACCTGTTGTAGAAACAATGACATCCTTTTCTCCCAACGCTCCCGCAACGGTCTGTATGGCTTGCTCTCTTGCCAATGCCAAAGATGATTCTAACTTTGACTGCAAAGAATATGCTTCAAAAGTATCTTTTTCCACTACCAATGCGTAGGCTTCTTTGTGCGTCTGCATATATTCCACAGCAGTTTGAATCTGCATGCCTGCCTCAACTTCGTCCTTGCTCAGAACGGCATAAGGTATGCCCATAGTCTCAAGCAGAGGCAAAGTCACCTTTCCCTGCTTCACATGCTGAGGTTCATCATGCACGCCAGGTTTTCCTCTCCAACCGATGAGTAGCAGCAAAGGGATGCTATAAACATCTTTATCCGTAAGCGATGCCAAAGGATTTATCGTATTACCTTCGCCTGAGTTCTGCATATAGACTACAGGTATCTGTCCCGTAGCAAGATAATGCCCTGCTGCAAGTCCTACGGCACCACCTTCGTTGGCTGTTATTATGTTATGCTTTGCGTCAAGGTTGTCTTGGATGTAAGCACAAATATTCTTCAGCAAAGAATCAGGCACACCAGTAAAGAAGTCTATGCCGTGTCCCTTTAATGTCTCAATGAAAAATTTGGGTGTAATCATTTCTTCTTAGTCCCAGGTATAAGGTTGAGTATTTCCTTTATCGGCATGCAGAAATCTTCTGACGCCTCCTTGCAACGTGAATGTTCCAAGATAGACTCAGCACACTTCTTCATTGCCGGATAAGCGCTGCGAAGCATGTGGTTGGCATAGATGACCACATTCACGCCCCAGTCTGCAAGTTCGTCTTCCGTGATTTGTGAGTAAGTAGTAGGAACTACCACTATCGGAGTCGTCTTATTGTCTTCGCGGAACTTGACGCAAAACTCTTTTATGTCTATTCCATCGGTATTTTTCGAATGAATCATCACACCGTCAGCACCTGCTGCAACGTATGCCTTTGCTCTTTCAAGGGCATCTTCAACGCTCTTACCTGCAATCAGCGACTCGATGCGGGCGATAATCATGAAGTCGTCGGCAACCTGTGCCTGCTTCCCCGCACGAATCTTGTCGCAGAAGTTCTCGATTGTGTCCTGTGTCTGCACAGCATCTGTACCGAATAGCGAATTCTGTTTCAGTCCGGTTTTGTCTTCAATGATTACAGCCGAGATGCCCAGTCGTTCAAGCGTCCTCACGGTAAAGCCGAAATGTTCTATCTTTCCACCTGTATCGCCATCGAAGATTACCGGCTTGGTTGTAACTTCGAGTGTATCATTCAAGTCGTGAAGACGTGTTGTCAAATCTACCGATTCATTGTCCGGCTTGCCTTTGCTTGTAGAATCTGTAAGCGATGATGCCCACATGCCATCGAACTCCTGCTTCATATTATTGCGCATGACGTAGGTATTCTCAATTATCAGACCTGTCAATCCGCTGTGAGATTCAAGTATTCTCACAATCTTCTTTGCAGAAATAAGTCGGCGCAGACGCTTCTGACGTATCTCTGGCGTTGTACCGATTTCCTTTATATGCTGATTCATTGCGGTTGAAGAAATACCTTTAGTATAAGGTATATCTATAACCCTTCCACCCCATTCAGCCATAGCCTCGATGATGCGCTGGCGTGTCTTTGCCTGCACACCTTCTTTCCAGTCGTCGCCATGAACCACATAGTCTGGCTTCAACTGCCGAAGATTCGGCACATAGTCGAGCGTAGTCTGTGGTATCACCTGTTCCACACCCTTGATAGCGCTCACAATCTCTGCCCTTTGTTCGTAAGTCAGATAAGGCAATCGCTTGTAGCTGGCAATGGCTGCATCGGTCAGCACTCCAACAGTCACCTCGCCAAGTTTTACCGCCTCGCGTATAATATTAAGGTGTCCTGGATGAATCATATCAGCACTCATCCCGACATAGACTTTCTTTCTTTCCATCTGTCAATGCTTTTATTTCTGCAAAGGTACGAATAAGCGAGCGATTTTCCAAATTTATTTGAGAAAATCCGAGCGCAAGTACCTTCGGCGTAGCCAAAGGTACTAATAAGCGAGCGATTTTCCAAATTTATTTAAGAAAATCCGAACGCAAGGGTTTTGTTTGAAAAAAAATAATTACTTTTGCAACTCATTCATCACGTATATGGACAACATCGCCAATACCAGCCCTTCCCTAACCCCTCCCCGTAGGAGGGGAACTGGGTCATGCCGCCTCGAATGGCTCGATGCCATGCGTGGATTCACAATGATTCTCGTTGTGGCATACCACGTCATGACTCGCTCATTCTATGTTAAGGCCGACGCTTCTTCGTCGATGATGCTGCTATTGCTGTTCCGCATGCCGCTGTTCTTCTTCATCAGCGGTTTTCTGTCGTATCGGTCGCACGCCACATGGGATGGGCACGAGTTCTCCATTATGCTCGGCAAGAAGTTCCGCATACAGATTATCCCAACCATCATCTTCTTTTTCGTAGCAGGCGTATTGATGGCGGGGCACGACAAGTGGTGGTACATACAAACCATGTTCCACCAATCGACAAAGGGCGGCTACTGGTTCTGCCTCGTACTCCTTTATATGTATGTGGTGTATTACGTGTTTGAATACATCGTCCATCGCTTTCAATTTACAAATCACATGCCCCCTCCATCTCCCCCCGTAGGGGAGGGCTTAGTTCCCCTCCAACGGGGAGAGGTTAGGGGAAGGCTAATTACCTTACCAATTCTGACGCTTTGGCTCATCTCTCTTTGCGTCGCTGCCACGTGCTACATGCCTTCCGTTTTTCCGTATGCGCTGACCGACAACCACCCTCTGAACCACGGATGGCTTGCCGATACAAGCATCATACAACTGATGCAATTCTTCCATTTCTTCCTTTTCGGAAACATCGTGCATCGCTGCTGGGGCACCGTAGAAAAGGTGTTCGAGAAGCGTGGATTCATTCTCGCCATCATTATCGTGGCATTCGTCTCGTCTATCGACTACCTCAAACTCCACCTTCTCCCAGGCGACTTCAACGTGATTTCCAAACTCTTGGCAATGTATTCGCTCATGATACTTGTCTTTCTCTTTTTCCGTTATTATCAGGAATCCTTCACCAAGCAAAAGCGCATC
>JAUNQM010000186.1 GCA_030536165.1 Prevotellaceae bacterium
CACGCTATCAAATACACTGACATTTCAATAAAGGAAGAGCCCGACACAAGCCTCCTGAACTGCGATATCAAGCTCACATCATACAAGCCATCGACCATAAGTTTCAAGCCTGAAGGCACAAACACGTCAGGCGACATCGGTGCAGCCGCCACACTTGCCTACGAAAACCGCAATCTGTTCCGTGGAAGCGAAGCGCTCAGCATCGAACTACGTGGCGCTTACGAGCACATCAAGAGCCTCGAAGGTTACTCTGGGCATCACTACTGGGAGTATGGAGCCGAGGCAAAACTCTCGTTCCCGCACGTCATTCTGCCTTTCATCAAGCAAAAAGTGTCGGAAATGAAGAACGCGCCAATCATTGCTGCGTCCGATATTTCTATCTCCTACAACCTTCAGGACCGACCAGAATTCAACCGTCGCGTGTTCTCTGGCGGATGGCGTTATCGCTGGGCGAGACCTAACGGAAAGACTAACTACAGGCTCGACATACTCAATCTCGACTTCGTGCAAATGCCTTGGATATCAGATACATTCCGCAAAGAATACCTCGAAGACGAGACTTCAAAGAACGCAATTCTGAAATACAACTACCAAGACCTCTTCATCATGAACATCGGTTTTGGCGTATCCTACAACAACGGCGTCGATGCCTTCAAGGTGAACTTTGAGTCTGCGGGCAACCTTCAGCAGCTCGTATCATCCGTCACATCGGCAAAAGTCAATGCTGATGGCCAATACAAATCGTTCGGCATCGCCTTTGCACAATACGCAAAAGCCGATATCGACTTCACCCATTCATTCTTCTTCGACAAGAACAACTCCATCGTCCTCCACGGCGGCCTCGGTCTCGCCTACCCTTACGGTAACAGCAGCATACTGCCTTTTGAAAAGCGATACTTCTCAGGCGGAGCCAATAGCGTGCGTGGCTGGAGCGTGAGGTCGCTCGGACCTGGCGGATACAAGGGGCAGGACGGACGCATAAACTTCATCAACCAGACAGGCGACATGCGACTCGACCTCAATGCCGAATGGCGCACCTATCTGTTCTGGAAGTTCAACGGAGCCATATTCGTCGATGCAGGAAACATCTGGACTCTGCGCGAATATAAAGACCAACCCGATGGGCAGTTCCGCTTCTCCACCTTCCTGTCTCAGATAGCAGCGAGCTACGGACTCGGATTGCGACTCAACTTCGACTACTTCATCCTACGTTTCGACATGGCAATGAAGGCAGTAAATCCAGTCCACGAGACATCACGCGAGCACTACCCTATCATCCACCCAGACCTATCACGCGACTTCACTTTCCATTTCGCGGTAGGACTTCCATTCTAATGCGAACCCATCGCATTGCATATCAATTCTCTTATTAATGCAATGCTTTTCCAAAGTCAACGCATATACTCGGAAAAAAGTTGGCCAACATTTTTCGAAGCATAAAGGACAATTGCATAAAACCAACGCAACAACAAGCCTTAGACAAAGCGCCAATGCCCACAAAGGTTCATGCTAAACAATAAAGCTTTATCACGAATTATTGTTGTCAGCTAAAAAAACGGGCTGAAAGTCCGAAATGCATATAGCCCAGGGCAAAGCGCAGCGACACCCTGGGTAGCAAAAGCCATTCCAAACGCCCTGTAAGGGCAAAAGCCTTGCCTGATTGAGCTTGTAAAGCTTTTGCACTTTCAGCGCGAAGTTATAATCCACTATATTACCCAAGGCGTCGCTATGCTTTGCCTTGGGCTATGAGATTTAAGCCTTACAGGCTATTTATCCAAGCCCCTTTTCTCTTTATTACTTGATTTTGACTGGTAATCAATGGGATGTAGTTGGCGTTAATGTTTTTATCGGACAACAATAATTGGGATACAAAAAAAAGCTCTCGGTATACGAGAGCTTTTTGTTTTTTTATTTGTTTTATTATTCTGCAGGAGTCTCTGTAGCTTCCTCTGCAGGAGCTTCAGCTGCCTCTTCTGGCTGTGCAGCAGCAATAGCTGCAGCCTTCTTTTCAGCAACCTTCTTTGCAATAGCTGCGTTAACTTTCTTTTCTGCTTCAAGACTTGCCTTAACGAAAGCGTTCTTCTTGTCAGCGTCCTTAGTCTTGATAGCCTCGAATGTCTTCTGCTTGCCATCCATCCAAGCTTCGAACTTCTTCTGAGCTTCTGCCTCGTCGAATGCACCTTTCTTAACTCCACCACGGAGGTGCTTCATCATCATAACACCAGCCATGCTGAGGACCTTGCGTGCTGTTTCTGTAGGCTGTGCACCTACTTCAACCCAATATAAAGCACGGTCAAAGTTGATTTCAACTGTTGCTGGGTTTGTGTTAGGGTTATACATACCGAGTTTCTCTACAAAGCGACCATCACGTGGTGCTCTTGTGTCAGCGACTACAACACGATACACTGCGTATCCTTTGTGTCCTGAACGTTGCAATCTAATAGTTGTTGCCATTTGTTTTGTTTGTTTTTATTATTAATAATGTGTCCTACACGAGGACGGTTTATTTTTTGCGGCTGCAAAGTTACAACTTATTTTTCAATTAGCCAAACTTTTGTAATTGTTTTTTTATTACCCCTGCACGCTCTATTCGTAGATTTCATCTATTGAGAGTTCAGAGTCGCTGTCGTCGTTCTTCTCGCACGTGTCGAAGTCTTTCGGCACATTGAATCGTGCGTCCTTATCGTATGGCAGGGTCTTGTCGCCGAGCACCTTCTTCAGATATTTGCCCACGATAGGCAGTGCTGCAGCAGAGCCTTGTCCGAATGCCATTGAGTTGAAGTGGATGTCGCGGTCTTCACCTCCTACCCATGCACCGCAAACTATCTGTGGCGTTACGCCCATGAACCAGGCATCGGAGTGTGAGTTCGTTGTACCAGTCTTTCCACCCATTTCGCAATTCACATATCCATGAATACGGCGACCTGTTCCTTCGTTTACCACAGCCTTCAGCAGTTCGAGCATCTTGTATGAGCTGCCCTCGCTGATTACTTCGCTCGTACTTGGCTTGAACGAAGCCACTACGTTGCCATTGCTGTCAACAATCTTTGTCACGAGCAGAGGCGAAACGCGCACGCCATGGTTTGCAAACATAGTATATCCGCTGACCATTTCGCCTACAGACACATCGCACGGACCGAGACAAAGCGAGAGCACTGGGTCGATTCTCTTATTGCGTATGCCTACCTTGCGAAGCAAGTTCACAAGCTGATGTGGATTGAGTTTTTCCATCAGATACGCTGACACAGCATTGTCCGACTGAGCAAGCGCCTGGCGCATTGTCATCATTCCGCCGCGTCCACCGCCCTTTGGTGTCCACTCCTCACCGCCTACTATGTATGTCTTCCTAATGCTCGGCACGCGGTCGCATGGCGTGTAACCATTCTCCATCGCAAGTGCATAGAGGTATGGTTTCATTGTCGATCCGACCTGACGGCGGCCTTCCATTGCCATGTCGTAAGAGAAGTGGTCGAAGTCAAGACCACCGACGTATGCCTTCACAGCACCCGTAGCAACTTCCATGCTCATGAATCCTGTGCGCAGGAAGCCTTTATAGTATAGGATTGAGTCGTAAGGAGTCATCGTGGTTTCCACGTCGCCCTTATACGAGAACAGCGTCATTGGCACCTTCTGGTGGAAGGTTTCAAAGATTTCTTCCTCGCTCATACCACCGTCTTTGAGCACGCGGTAACGGTCGCTGAGACGCATGGCTTTCTTCATGATTGCGTCAAACTGCGCCTTCGTTATGTTGCTTGTATAAGGGAAACGAGCCGCACCATGCTTTGAAGCCGTGAATGCTGGTTGCAGATATTGTGCCACATGTTCATAGCAAGCCTCCTCTGCATACTTCTGCATACGCGAATCAATTGTCGTATAGACCTTCAGCCCGTCGGTGTAGATGTTGTAGTGTTCACCCTGCGAATTGATGTTCTTATTGCACCATCCGTATAGTTCATCCTGCTCCCACGCAAGTGAATCCTCATAGTATTTGTTCTTATTCCAGTCAGGGTAATCCTTCACATTAGGCTTCTTTGCCATCATTATCTGGCGCAGATATTCACGCAGATAAGTGCAGATGCCCTCGCGGTAATCCACCTTATGATAGTTCAGCGTAAGAGGTTTTGTCTCGAGCGAAGCACGTTCCGCACTCGTAAGATAGCCATTTTTCTCCATCTGCTGAAGCACCACATTGCGTCTATCGCGCGTGCGTTCATTATATCTAATAGGGTTGAAGTAGGCTGGGTTCTTACACATGCCGACCAACGTAGCACATTCCACCGTGTTAAGGTCCTTCGGCTCCTTGCTGAAATACACCTTAGCTGCATTCTTTATACCGTTGGCATTGTGGAGGAAGTCGAAGTAGTTGAGATACATTGTGATTATCTCTTCCTTCGTATAGCAACGCTCCAGTTTGAGAGCTATAATCCATTCAAACGGCTTTCTCAATGCACGCTGGAAACTATTAGGCGACTGCCCAGAGAACAACTGCTTTGCCAACTGCTGAGTAATGGTCGAGCCACCGCCGGCGCTCTTCTGCCCCATTGCAAGACGCTTCACTACCGCACGGCTCAAAGCGATGAAGTCGATGCCCGAATGCTCGTAGAAGCGCTCGTCCTCCGTAGCAATGAGTCCATTGACAAGGTCGTCAGGCAGTTGGTTGAAGTCAACGTATATTCTGTTACCGCCCTCCTTGTTCCATGTTCCCATGAGAACGCCATCGGCAGTAAACACCTGTGAGGCATACTTGTCGATAGGATTTTGCAGGTCTTCAATGTCAGGCATCGTGCCCAGCAAGCCATTCCACATTGCAACAATCACCAACACCAAGAGGCAAATGACCCCAATAAAGGCAAACCACATGCCACGTATAAATTTCTTCATAGAAAGGAATTATATCAAACAATTTAAATTCGTAAATGCGTTGTAAAGCACAAATGGCTAAATAGCCCATTCTGCAAACGCACTGCAAAAGTAAGAAATATTCACGACATTGCAACCAAAACAGCCGACTTTTTTGCATATCATACGTAAAAAAACATTCTCCGACGCGAAAGCCCACCCTTTACGCAGCAATGTCGTAAGCGCCAAACACCGTTCAAGACAAATCGCCACGCCGCGCAAGGGCAACTGCAAACCGCGTCGTGCATACTTCTGAGGGGCATTTACCCCCATTCCTCAACCTCCGCAACGATACCCAAAG
>JAUNQM010000187.1 GCA_030536165.1 Prevotellaceae bacterium
GGAACTTTTTTCAGCATCGTTTTTGTTACCAATTTTGAGCACGCTACCTATCGGGGTCGTACTAAAAAATCTAATGACTGATTCGGGTTAAAACAAAGAGTACATTATTATCGAATAATGTTCTTTTGATCTTTTGCAAAATATTTCTTGCTGGAGTCGGTGATGATGACTACCATGTCTTGACCTGTTGAACCTTGCTCCGAGAATGTGAGCGTATGCTTGTTTTTGTCGATTTCACCGAGATATTTCATTTCTCCGTTGCGAGGATTCATAAGCCAAATGTCTTTCTTTTTCCCAGAGATCTTTGTCATGTCGATGGTCATGTCATGACCTGTGTAATTATAGATAAACATGTAGTCATTTCCGCGTGTTGCTATTATGCGGTCGTACTTTTCGCCGTTCTTGCTTGTGATGATGCTTTGGTCGTTGTCGCCTTCAGTGAAAGGAACCGACAGCATGAGTGCTTTAAGGTATTTCATTTGCTTATAACCAGGGTCGTTGAGTGCGTCCCACCAAGGCTTTTCAGCGAAGAACGATGGCAGAATGCCAGGACGCATGAACTGCATGATGCTGTTGTGGCCGTATGTGTGTCCGAAGCATCCTGCAAAGACTGCCCAATAGGCATAACGACGCACGTCGTAGTCTTGCCATCTTGGCTGAGTGCCATCGTGGAGTCCTTGTGGTATGTCTTCGTATGATGGCTCACCGTCGATGATAGGTTTTATCGGCTTCTTTTCGAGACTCATCTCTACGTATCGCCAGTTGTCTTCCTCAGTATCGTCCTTGATGGTGTAGTCACCATCGCCGTTACGCTGGCCGTAGCGTCGGTGTCCGCTCTGGAACATATTGAAGTCCATCCATTCGCGGTCGTTGAACCACCATGCCGACGTGGTGCGTCCGCGTGGGTGGAAGGTCATCATGTGGATGCTGTCAGCCTTCTTTATTGCGCGTGCCATTGCGTCCCAAACTTCTGGTTTCTTGTTGCCCATGATGTCGCCGCCTATCATCCAAATTATGTTAGGGTATTTGGCGTAGCGTTCGCCTATGAACTTGCCGAGATTGGCTGCCTTCTGTTCGTCCATCCTGCCGAGTTGCGAGCCCCATATCACGTCCATTGCAATATAGATGCCCTGGCTCTCGGCAAACTCTACGATGTAGTCGAGATGCTCCCAATAGCCATACACATCGTCGGTGGATTCCTTCGTGAAGTCGAAGTCGTGGCGATTACCTGCACGTCCATATATATTATATGTAGGCGTTGAGCAGAGTACCTGAACTTGTTCTACGTTGTATCCGTTTTCTTTCTCTTTGGTGAGATAGAACTCCACATCGTCGCGGTTAAGGCGTTCTGGCATGAGCCATGACGTGTTGCCAAGCCAGAAGAATGGTTCTCCGTTTTCGAAAACGAGATAACGATTGTTGTCGGAGACACGGAGACGTCCGTTGTCCCAAGGCTTTGCAGCCTGTGATGTGAGCATACTACTTGCCAGGAGTGTAAGTATAAGACTTACCTTTCTTAGTGTTGATTTCATATATTTTACGGTTTTACGGTTTTGCGGTTTTTGCCCTTCCCTAACCCCTCCCCGTAGGAGGGGAACATGAAACTCCCCTACAGGGGAGGTTTAAGTGTATAGTTCCCTCCCTACGGGGGAGGGATAGGGAGGGACTATATTTTGTAAGTGTATGATTTGCCTTTTTTCGTATTTATCTCAACTATCTTGTTCGCTTTGTAGCGGATTTTGACTTTGCCGCCATTGTTTGATTTTATTATTGCTTTAACGAGTTGTCCGTCTTTCCATTCCATGCTGACCTCAAAGTTACCGCGTGCCATGAGCCCGCGCACGTTTCCATCACGCCAGTCGTCGGGTAAAGCTGGCAGAAGGTCGATGGTTCCGTTGTGGCTTTGCAACAACATCTCTGCTATGCCTGCGGTGCAGCCGAAGTTACCATCTATCTGGAATGGCGGATGCGCATCGAAGAGGTTAGGGTATGTGCCGCCACCTGTCTTCTTTCCTGTGCGGACGTCGGGCACTTCAACAAGCGAGAGTTGGTCGCCAATGAGTTTCCATGCGTGGTTTCCGTCGAGCAGTCGTGCCCAAAGACAAACCTTCCATCCCATGCTCCAACCCGTCGATGGGTCGCCACGATGCTCAAGCGATGTCTGTGCGGCACGTGCCAGTTCAGGCGTCGTGAGAGGAGTTATCTGGTTGCTCGGGTAGAGAGCATAGAGGTGTGACACATGTCGATGCTGGTCTTTCGGGTTGTCCCAGTCTTCGAGCCATTCCTGCAGTTGTCCCCAGCGACCAATCTTCAGAGGCGCAATGCCTGCAAGTTTCTCCTTTAGGCTGTCGGTGAGAGAGGTAGTTTTACCGAGTATCTTGCCTGCCTCGATGACATGAGTAAAGAGGTCGCGTATCAATTCATTATCCATTGTGATGCCGCCGGCATTGGTTGAATTATACGGATGCGAGTTCTCTGGTGACAAAGAAGGGCACACCACCCAATAGTTATACTTCGGTTCGCGCACCATGATCTGGTTAAGGAATCGCGCTGCGCCTTCCATGATAGGGTAGTGTTCTTCAAGAAAACTCTTGTCGCAAGTGTATAGATAATGCTCCCACAAATGCTGACACATCCATGCCTCGCCCATTGGCCAGTTGCCAGAGGTTGCCTTGTCGATGGCTCCCGTGACGCGCCAGATATCGGTGTTGTGATGCAGCACCCATCCATCGGCGTCATACATTATGCGCGCTGTTCTGTTACCTGTGACGCTGATGTCTTTGATAAGCGAAAACAATGGTTGCGTCAGGTCAGAGAGGTTACACACCTCTGCCGGCCAGTAGTTCATTTCGAGATTGATGTTGGTGGTGTATTTGCTGTCCCACGAAGGGAACATCTTGTCGTTCCAAATGCCTTGCAAAGTAGGTGGCTGGCATCCTGGCTGTGACGAGCAGATGAGCAAATAACGACCGAACTGGAAGTAAAGAGCAGCGAGATGTGTGTCTTTGTTTTGCTTGAAAAGACGCACGCGCTGGTCGGTCGTGAGATGTGCATATCGGTTTTCTCCGAGGTTGAGCGACACGCGGTCGAAGTATGACTTATACTTTTCCACGTGTCGGCGCTTCATATCTGCGTAATCATTCTTCAAGGCATCGGCAAGAATCTGCTCCGACTTTGCCTCGCTATCGCCCGAAATGTCGTAAAAGTTACGGAAGTTTGTTGCTATCGACACATAGATTGTTGCCTCGTCTGCACCAGAGATAGTGATTACGCCATTCTCGCAACGCACCTTTCCGCCTATGACTTTAGCCGTAGCACGACCCGTGAATGCAACTTTGCCTTTCACTCCTTCAAGGTTAGATGATATGCCACCAACCACAATCTCGTTGCCTTCGGTGTAGATTTTTGCATCGGGATGAGGTGTGGTCATACAAGCATTGCACGTAATCATACCTGCGCGACTTGCCGTAAGATGCACTGCGATGACATTGTCTGACAGGCTGGAGATATATTCGCGTTTGAAATTCACACCGTTTTCGGTGTACTGGACAATGGCGCGTGCCGAGTCAAGACTCAGTTCGCGATAGTATCTGCGCACGTCTGTCTGTCCAGGAAAACTGATATAAAGGTCGCCGAAAGGCTGATATGCCATGCCGTGGTTAGTGTTCGACTGCACATGCACGGTGGCAAGGTCTTGCGCTTTCTTGTACTCGCCGTTCCATATCATTTCGCGCAACTTAGGTAGCCACTCCCTTGCCTCGGGGTTAGCGTTGTTGTTAGGTCGGCCTGTCCAGATGGTTTCCTCGTTGAGCTGGATGCGATCCACCGATGCATCGCCAAAGACCATTCCGCCCAGTCGTCCGTTGCCGATAGGAAGTGCTTCTGTCCAAGTCGATGCAGGCTTGTCATACCACAGCACGTTGTTCTGTGCTGTCATCGGCATGTCGCAAACACAAAATACGATTATCAGACAGGTTTTTATCAAGAAGTTGTGGGTTGTTTTCATTTTGTTAGTGTTATAGTCGCAAATGGTTATTTGACTGCAAAAATAATATTTTTCTCACTCAATGCCAAATCAAATTCGCAAAAATGTTGTATCTTTGCAGAAAAGTTGTGAGTTACGATAGCTACAGAAGTTCAAAAATTTACTATTTAGTTCTCATTATTACCGATATATTTATAAGAAACAATAACCCAAATGAAACAATTTATAATCCTATGTCTCGGTGCTGTAATGGCACTATCATCGTGTGACGTCAATCAGGGACGGGCTGGAAACCACTATAGCAAGGCTGAACGGCAGCTTGTGAAACATGTGGAGAAGGAAGCCCAGAAGTACGGCAAAGAACTCGTAGAGCGTGTGGGCAGCAAGGCTCGGCAGCGTAGTGCGAAGCAAGAATACGTCAGCAAATACGACGAAAGCGAGCTTCTCATGGTAAAGGACCAGCGCGAACGTGAAAGCACAATTCTCTATCGCAAGGGATATACCACTTCATACAACCGCGATACACGCATTCCGAATTGGGTAGGGTGGGTGCTTACAGCCGACCATACGTCGGGCAAGAACAAAAGAAATAATATTCAGTTTCATGAAGACTACGATGTAGAGTCGCCTCGCGCCACGCACTACGACTATATGCGTTCGGGCTTCGACCGTGGTCACATGTGTCCGGCTGGCGATAACAAATGGGATGCAAAAGCCATTGAGCAGACGTTTCTCATGACTAATATCTGTCCGCAGGACGGGGGCTTGAACCGCGGAGATTGGAACGACTTGGAGATAAAATGCCGTAACTGGGCTCGCGAATTTGGCAAGGTTTACATCATTTGCGGCCCGATACTCTACAATCAGAAGCATAAAACCATAGGAAAGGACAAGGTTACGGTGCCTGAAGCATTCTTCAAGGTCGTTCTTTGCCTCGAAGGAAATCCTAAGGGCATTGGCTTCATCTATAAGAATCAAAGCGGAAAGAAGGACTTGAGAAACTACACCAATAGCATCGATGACGTTGAACGCATCACAGGCTTTGACTTCTTCTCAAACCTGCCTGACGATATTGAGACGCAGGTGGAAAGCACTTACGACCTCGGTGAATGGTAACCTCGGCATAAGCGTATTCGGCATAAA
>JAUNQM010000188.1 GCA_030536165.1 Prevotellaceae bacterium
AAACTTTTTCCGAGTAAAACGGACGTGTAAGGCAACGACTAACGACGAGTGGTGTCGCGACTACCGACATCATGATAAAATATGAGTAAAACATCAATCGCATAATTACAAAATAAACATATATGAATATCACAGAACGATTCTTAAACTACACAAAGTTTGACACGCAGTCATCGGAGACTTCGGAGACTGTACCAAGTACAAGTAAGCAACTTATTTTTGCCAAATACCTCAAGAACGAGCTTGAAGCCGAGGGCTTGAAGGACGTGGAAATGGACGCTATGGGCTACATCTACGCCACGCTTCCCGCTAATACAAAGGAAGATGTACCTACGATTGGCTTCATCAGTCACTACGACGTGTCGCCTGATTGCAGCGGAGAGAACATCAAGGCTCGCATCATCGAGAACTATGATGGCAACGACATAGAGCTGTCGCAAGGCATCATTTCTTCGCCACGACAGTTCCCGGAACTGCTCGACCACAAAGGTGAAGACCTGATTGTTACCGACGGAACGACCCTGCTCGGCGCCGACGATAAGGCTGGCATTGCAGAGATTGTGCAGGCGATGGTATATCTGAAAGAGCACGACGAGATAAAACATGGCGACATACGCATCGCATTCAACCCAGATGAGGAAATAGGTATGGGCGCACACAACTTCGACGTCGAGAAGTTCGGATGTCAATGGGCATACACGATGGATGGCGGCGACCTCGGCGAACTGGAGTATGAAAACTTCAACGCAGCATCGGCAAAGATTGAGTTCCGAGGCATCAGTGTCCACCCAGGATACGCCAAAGGCAAGATGGTAAATGCCAACATGGTGGCAAACGAGTTCGCATCGATGCTGCCACGAACAGAGACACCTGAGTTCACTGATGGCTATCAAGGTTTCTATCATCTTACTGGTATGAGTGGCAATGTAGAGAAGGCAAACCTCAGCTACATCATCCGCGACCACGACCGTGAACGCTTTGAAGACCGCAAGGACTTCGTGGAGAAGTGCGTGAAAGAGATTAATGAGAAATATGGCGAAGGTACAGCTGTACTCACTCTCAAGGATCAGTACTACAATATGCTTGAGAAGATTAGGGAGAATATGCACGTCATCGACCTCGTTATTAAGGCAATGCACGAGGCAGGAGTATCGCCAAAGGTACAGCCGATACGTGGCGGCACGGACGGTGCACAGCTCTCATTCAAGGGACTTCCATGCCCGAATATCTTCGCTGGTGGCGTTAACTTCCACGGTCCATACGAGTTTGTCTCAATCCAGACAATGGAAAAGGCAATGATGGTCGTTGTGAAACTCTGCGAACTCACAGGGAAGTTTAATGATTGATGTAAGCATCGTTACGCTCCTTGAAGGCAAGATATCACACTACAAGAAATAGACAACCACAATAATACAAGCTTCTTATGTGTGATTTCACGCAGAGTGCAACTTGAAAGGCAAATGGAGGCCTACCCCTAACCAGCGGCAAAGCCGCCTCCTTTGTTGACCTAAAGGTCAAGTCGTCGCAAGCAGAGATACTCAATCTCTGCCCCCGTAGGAGGGGAACTAGGCACTCCCCTACTGGGGGAGATGGAGGGGCTCCTCTGCGCCCCTTTGCGCCTCTGCTAAAATTCTGAAACGTCGAAGACGTTGCATTCTAATGGTGGTGCAAGCACAAAACTTGTTTTGGGCTTTCGACAGCGTTAGAATGCAGACCTGATAAGGTCAGAATTTTCTCTGCGTGAGATAAAACAACAATAAGCAAACTTGCAAAACACTGAATTGTATGGAAGAACTACCAGTATTGCTAACAGACTTGGGGCTGATATTGTTCTCAGCTGCTATCGTTACGCTCATCTTCAAGAAACTCAAGCAACCATTAGTCTTAGGCTATATCGTAGCTGGATTTTTGGTATCGCCTCACATGCCTTACACGCAGTCTGTGGTCGATGAGGCCGACATCAGCGTGTGGGCAAATATCGGTGTCATATTCCTCCTGTTCTCGCTCGGACTTGAATTCTCATTCAAGAAGATAGCCAAGATGGGTGCAGCGCCAATCATCGCAGCCATAACCATAGTCTTCTGCATGATGTTGTTGGGCAACTGCGTAGGGCATCTCTTCGGTTGGGGCGACATGGACTGCGTCTTCCTCGGAGGTATGCTCGCAATGAGTTCCACGACCATTATCTTCAAGGCATTCGACGATATGGGACTCCTGCAACAGAAGTTCTCCTCGCTCGTGATGAGTGTTCTTATACTCGAAGACATTCTTGCCATCGTGCTCATGGTCATGCTCTCGGCATTTGCTGTCAAGGGCGACCTCAATGGCGGACAACTTGTTTCAAGCGTGTTGAGGATAGGCTTCTATGTGTTGGTATGGTTCTTGTGTGGTATATTCCTCATTCCAATGTTGCTTCGCAAACTCAGAGGCATACTCAACGAGGAAACCCTTCTTATCATATCAATTGCCTTATGCTTGGGCATGGCAATCTTCTCAACAAAGGTCGGATTCAGTAGTGCTTTCGGTGCTTTCATCATGGGTAGCATCTTGGCTGAAACGCTTGAGGTAGATAAGATTGTAAAGGTGTTCAACCCTGTTAAGAATCTCTTTGGAGCAGTCTTCTTCGTGTCTGTGGGCATGCTCGTAGATCCAAAGATTATTGTAGAATATGCGTTCCCGATAGCAATGCTCGTCCTTACTATCATCGTTGGGCATGCTGTATTCAGCAGTTTTGCATACTTCATCAGCGGACAGAACTTGAAGAACTCAATGAAATGCGGTTTCTCAATGGCGCAGATAGGTGAATTTGCATTCATCATTGCGTCGTTAGGACTGTCGCTGAAAGTCATTAGTCCTTATCTTTATCCTGTAGTTGTGGCAGTCAGTGTAATCACTACTTTCCTCACGCCTTACATGATTAAGTTTGCTACACCAGCCTACGAGCGACTTGAAAAGGCTTTGCCGGATAAATGGATTTACATGCTCGACCACCTGACGATAGCAACTCCAACCCTTTCAGACAAGCAACAACTGTGGAAGACGTACATTGTCCGCCTGATTAAGCAAATGGTTATTTACTATGTCATTTGTCTGGCATTAGGGCTGATTGTATATACAGTTGGACTTCCTTTCTTCAAGTCGTTCCTGTCTGAAGGCTGGGCAAATGCTGTCTCGGCTGTAATCGCACTGTTGCTTATGGCGCCATTCTTGCGCGGCATCGCAATGAAGAACCTGCGCGGTAAGGAGTTTGTGGAACTGTGGAACGACAGAATGATAAACCGACTTCCGCTTACGTTCATCATCCTTGCACGGTGGGCTTTTTGCATGATAATCATTTTCTACACTTTAATCACCTACAGCGATCGCTTCGGGCTGTCATTATCTTTGGCCATAGCCTTCATAGCTGTTGTTGTGATTGTGTCGTCGCGCTCGTTGAATCGTCGAGGCATGACTATCGAGCGTCTCTTTATGGAAAACCTTAATGCGCGCGAGAATTATATGGAGTCAATGAAGAAAAGCGGGCGGCGTAAGCTCAACGACGAACGACTCATCGACCGCGACATACATATCGCAAGCATCACAATCCCTGACAATAGTCAGTTTGTAGGTCAATCGCTTCACGATTTGCATTTTGGCTCACGCTATGGAATACATATTAGTAGTATCATCCGTGGCTCATACCGAATCAATATTCCTGGTGGAGTCAATGTCCTCTTCCCAGGCGATGTGCTTAATGTAATAGGTAACGACAGCCAGCTTGCCACTTTCAACAAAGCCATAACAGAAACTGTTAACACGGATATAGTGAAGTATGAGAATATGAAACTCCTTCAGATAGAACTCACTTCTCGATGCCCGTTCGTTGGCAAGGTGATTGGCGACAGTGGCCTTCGCGATGATTTCAAGTGCATGGCTCTTGGACTTGAAGAAGGCAAAGAGCAGCTCACTCCAATAGCCAACACACGCAAGTTCCGTGAGGGAGACCGTCTGTGGGTAGTAGGCGAGGAGCCTAATGTGCGTCGTCTCGCTTCGCTGATGTAGTGTGTTTTTGGTTTTTGGTTTATTGTAGTTAAGGAGTTAAAAGGAGTTAAGGAGGACTCCGGCTTTGCCGCCTGAGCACCTACGGAGCGCAAGAAAGACATGTGCTTTGTACCTGAAACATAAAATTTACAATTTACAACTTACAATTTACACCCCACACCCCATAACCACATTTAACTTTTTTGCAATAAATTTTGACATTTCCATATTTTTATTTACATTTGCAACCGAAAGATTATTTTATTAACATTAGACAATACTACTATGAAGAAATTTATGTTTATCGCACTCATGGCCATGTTTGCAGTGCAGATGGCAAGTGCAGCCGACGTTTATGTAAGTACAGGTACAAGTGCAACAAAGTATCACAAGGTAAAGGACTGCCCTGGATTGAGGAATACCACGGCAACAATCAAGAAAGTAACTGAGACCGAAGCAAAGAACATGGGCCGCACAAAGTGCGCTCGTTGCTGGTCTGACGCTACTAAGACAACTACAAAGAAGGAAACTACCACAAAGAAAACAACAAAGACTGCTGCAGAAAAGAAAGAAACAACAGCCAAGAAGTCAACTCCAGCACGCGACGAGAAAGGTCGTTTCATAAAGAAGGATGCTGAAGAAAAGGCTACTACAACAAAGAAGACTACAAAGAAAACAACAACCAAGAAGGCTACAGAAAAGAAGGAGACTACAGCTAAGAAGTCAACTCCTGCACGCGACGAGAAAGGTCGCTTCGTAAAGAAGGATGCTGAGGAAAAGGCTGCTACAACAACAGCAAAGAAGACAACTAAGAAGACCACAAAGGCAAAGGCTGAAACAGCAGATAAGGACACAAAGTCAACAAAGAAAGCTACGACTAAGAAGACTTCAACAACAAAGAAAACCACAACAACTAAGAAGTCAACTAAGAAGAGCACGACAAAGAAGTCAACTCCAGAGCGTGACGAGAAAGGCCGCTTTGTAAAGAAGTCTGCAGAGTAAGACTTTCGCAAGTAATATAATAATGAAGAGGACGTGCCAACGTGCATGTCCTCTTTTTCTATTGCCGCAGCAATGCAG
>JAUNQM010000189.1 GCA_030536165.1 Prevotellaceae bacterium
AGAGTTAAGTGTAGAGGCATCTGTAACAAGATTCCAAAAATATTCACCACTGACTCTTATAATTTTTGAGAACACTGCATAAAGTGTAGTGTTTGCTGTTATTGGCGTTGTTGGTGTGAAGAACTCTGGAGCAGTTGTGTCGTCTGCATACGACGCATCTGTCGTCCAACCTGCAAACTGCCACATCCAACCGTCTGGAGTGTTTACAGTTGGAGCATCTGCTATACAATCACCTTCGAGAACTGTTTCTTCTCCGCAATTTGCACCAAGCGACATATAAGTTACTTTGTATTGAGGCTTTTCTACAAATGTAGCACTAACCGTCACGTCGCTTGCTGGCATGGTGAACTTGCTGTCGGTAACTGTAATGTTATTTTCTGCAGCATCCTTAACCGTGTATGAACCGAAGTTGTAGCCCTCATCGGGTGTAGCAGTCAGTGTAATCTGTGCACCTTCTATTCCCCTTTTAGGATTTGCTTTTACAGTTCCGTGCTCAATGTTTTCGCTGATGTTAACATTATGTGCACCTACAGGATCTGTATAATTCAAGTCATTCCAATCGTCTGGACATAGTTCCCAAAGAGCGTCATTTAACCTTGCCCAAACACATGTCAATGTACCAGACACCGTTCCTCCTGCAATCCAACTTTCAGGTACACCATAGCAATAAATTGTAACATCTCGTTCACCAACCTGAATCACAATGCCAGTTCTATAATCGCCACTTATATTTATGCTTTTTATGACCTCGTCGGTAAGTGTGACTCGCACCATCTCACCAGCAGGTTCGCCAGCAGCTACAAGTTCTGCCAAAGAAGCATAAGTTGGAATAGCTTTCTTTTGTGTTACAGTAACAGTCTTTTCTTTTGCACCTTCATAATTGAGACTTACTTTTGCAGTACGTTCTGCACTGGTTTCATTCTTTGCTGTTGTGAAAGTAACCTGTGTGTCAGTTACTGTCACATCTGAAATCCAAGAAGCATCAGAATTTGCAGTAAGCTGCTTACCTTCAACTGGATTTTTTATTGTATAATCTATTGCACCTGATGTAGCATCTGCTTCGATGGTAATGTCTGAAGCATTAATCGATGGGGTTATTCTTAATTCATAAGTAACACTTATACCAAGAATTTTACGATGACCTGAATCCCCGCCAATAGTAAATTTTACAGCATTAGCAGTACCAGTCCAAATTGAACCAGCAAAGACACCACAATCAGCAGAAATCTCGTTGGTTCCACCACCGCTACCAAAGGTCAGTGTAATTTCTTTAATGTCTCCAACTGAAGAAGAAACGACAAAATAGTTACCGCCATAACAACGAACAGCATTGCCTGAAGTATAGTACGTAGGAGCAACACTATTACTATTAGTTCCCTTATCAAAGGTGACATTAATACCTTCAGCAATATCAGCTGACTCTATAGCCTGGGCGTTTGTATAACCTTGAGCAGAGAAGTCAATGCTAACCGTCTCTCCCCACAAGTTAGCGGTGCTCATGAGAGCAAGTACCAGCAAGGTTATGAACCTTGCAAAGAATGATTTACGTAATTGTTTTTTAATCATAAGTTATTTTTGTTTGATGAGTTAATTATATTATAAATTTCGTTTCTTTTATCTAAATCTGTTGATTCCATTACTATCCTGACGCAATGAAACTAAATACTTTGCAAAGTTACATAATTTTTTTATGCAAAGTGCCGATTTTGTCAATGTCAATCGGGGTTATTTTTTTGGGGAAGCATCTTGCGCAAGAAACAACAGTACGGAGTTGAGGGGTGGAAAGTATTATAAATAAGGTGTAAAAGCTATTCGCTATTGCTACAAAAAGCGCCAAAACATTTGGTTATTCACTCAAATCACACAATCCATGACTTAGTTGAAGAGAGGCAGAATCTCAACAATAAGAAGAAAAACTGCGTCTTTTATTTTGTATTGTATTCGATTTGCACTATCTTTGCAGCAAGAATTGACCATAAGTTTAATCAAAACACATTTTAATCCTATGAAGAAAAAGATTTTATTTTGCTTGGCAATGATTGCATGCCTGTTCATTGCAAGCTGTGGGAATGACGAAGAAAACGCACCTGCAGAAAAGAAAAAGGCGATAGTAACGTATCTGAAAAACAGCACTATCGACTACTGGAAACAGATTGAGAGCGCTATCAATTCAGAATGCGAGGCAATGAATTTCAAGTCTATCGTGTATTATGTTGACGATGACTCCGACATTGACGGACAGTATAAAGCCGTTTCAGGCATTGCGAAACTTCAGGAAACCTACGACATCAAGGGTGTTATCATTGCCCCAATCTACACTGAAGGCAACCATAAGGTGGAGGAGAGTCTTGCAGACTTCATCAGCGGGACAAAGATTCCTGTCGTCATTATTGATTCCCCTGTAGATGAAAAGAACAACCCTCTGAAGAATTACATTAAGGCGTATGTGGGAACTGACAACAAGACCGCAGGCAAAAGCCTTGCAGAGGCAATAAATGTAGAAGCTTCGACCGTCTTCGCTGCAAGAATCAAGAACAGCACACCAACCACTGCACGCTATGAAGGTTTCTGCGAAGGAATTGGCACAAGTATTCCTATCTGGGAAACACTCAACGATAACGAAACACCTGCAGCCATGACAGAAAAACTGGCAGATTACGCCAACGCACAGAACCTCGTCTTCTTCAATGGCGGACTTTGTGTCAGCGTTTTGGACGCTTGCAAAGGCAAAAACGTATATTCATTCGACGCGTATAAGCCTTTGGTTCAAGACATGATTAGCGAAAACGGTTGCGTAAAGGGCATAATCACTCAGAACACATTCCTTATGGGACAGAAGGCAGCGTTTGCTGTCATTGATAACGCAACGAGCGGAAATATCTTCGTTCCGACTATTTATGTCACACGCGAGACTGTACGCTCAAATGAATTCCGTCCGTTCATCAACTATTTCGGAATGAGCATTTAGTTGCGAGTAAGGGTCTCTCTTTACGACCAAAAGCACATACACAAAAAAAGGCTCTCTTTGCGAGAACCTTTTTTTTATGTATGGAAACCGATGATTAGTCGTCGAAGCCACCGTTACCGCCCTGGCCGAAGCCGCCGTCCATACCGCCTGGCATACCACCGCGCATGCCACCCTGACCGAAGCCGCCACGTGGACGCATACCGCCCTGACCGAAGTTTCTCATGCGCTGACGCTCTTTCTGCTGTGCTTTCTGATACTTCTCGAACTTCTCGTCGCCAAGAATCTGCTTGAGTTCTTCGTTGTAAGCAGTCTGGTTCTTACGCATTTCCTCGAAGCGTGTCTTCATCTGTTCACGCATCTGTTCGCGGTTTGCTTTCTTCACTGAATCAGGTGCATTTCTGTCCATACGCTGTCCGAAGTTTGGACGCTGCCACAAAGATTCATACTTAGAGTTGAGTTCCTTAACCTTTGCAGCCTGCTCTTCATTGAGTTCATAGTCCTTAACCATTTTGTCAGTGCGCTGCTCGATAGTCATTGGAGCCATGCCGCGAAAACCTCTACCTGGACGTGCATTCTCTACGTTTTCCTGTGCCATTGCTGTTCCAAAAGCAAGAACAGCCACGATAGTCATAATAATCTTTTTCATCGTTTGTTGTTTTTTTAGGGTTATACTTTTACGGTTTTTATGTTGTCGAAATCAAATATGTCGAATGTTTTCTCTATTTTCTTTGACGAAATACCTCTGGCTTGGTTTAACCAAACATTTTTTATTGTGTTAAAAAAATACAAAAAAAAGACACACGCCCCATATTTTTTTCTAATTTTGCGTGCTTTTTTAGAATAGCACGTGTTTTATAAAAGGGAATTATTAAAGATTAAATCAGGCAAGAACAGTGGGAACACGAATGAGACAACTTAAAATCCAGAAGAGTATTACTAATCGTACCAGTGAAGCACTCGACAAATACCTTGTAGAAATAGGTCATGCCCCGTTGATTTCTATTGACGAAGAAATAGAGCTGGCACAGAAGATTCGCAAAGGCGGACATGAAGGTGAAAGGGCTAAGAACCGCTTAGTAGAAGCCAACCTCAGGTTTGTGGTTTCAGTTGCTAAGCAGTACCAGCACCAAGGACTTACACTTACCGACTTGATTGACGAGGGTAACATCGGTCTTATCAAGGCAGCACAAAAATTTGACGAGACAAGAGGATTCAAGTTTATTTCATACGCTGTATGGTGGATTCGTCAGAGCATTCTTCAGGCAATCGCCGAGCAGAGTCGTATCGTGCGCTTGCCTTTGAACCAAGTAGGTTCCCTTAACAAGATAAACCACGAGATAAATAAGTTTGAACAGGAAAACCAGCGCCGTCCTTCTATTCAGGAACTTTCAGAAGTTATCAACGTTGATGAGGAGAAGATAGGCCAGTCACTTATGGCCGACGGTCATCAAGTATCTATTGACGCACCTTTCCAGGAAGGTGAGGACAACTGTATGCTCGACATCATGGCAAGCGGCGAAGAGACTCGCACAGACCGAGTTGTTGAGCATGAGTCAATGGCAAAGGAACTTGACGCAGTGCTGAGAAAGGTACTGAAGGAGCGCGAGATAACCATTCTTAAGCAATGCTTTGGTCTTGATGGTCACGAGAAAGGTCTCGAAGAGATTGGCGACCAACTGGGACTGACTCGTGAGCGCGTAAGACAGATTCGCGAGAAGAGCATCGGTAAGCTGCGCGAAAGCGGGAATATTAAGATTCTAAAGAAATACTTGGGATAACGCAAACGCGACTCCCCTTTATTCCTAAAGAGTATAGTATCCATTGAACTTATAGAGATTCTATGACTCATTAATATATATAATGGCTATGCGTAAGATAGTCTTCATATTGCTTGTGTTTTGTCTGCCTCTTATCTGCACGGCACAAACGGAAACGCAGAAAAGAAGCGGCAAGGAACTATGGAGACTCATGTTGCAGAAGCAGAAATACCGCGACTATCACACGCTAACCAAGATATACGAGTACCCGAAATCGCTGCCGCGATATTTCAAGGACACTCTATCCACTAATTCTTATTTGAAGTACGAACTGAAGGTGAACAGGCGCAATCTGCTCTTGCTCGCCGTGCCCGA
>JAUNQM010000190.1 GCA_030536165.1 Prevotellaceae bacterium
ATCTATGCGTCGGCATTGACCAAGCAGCGCATCTTCCGCGTGCTTGAGACTGCAAAGGATGTCTATCTGCATCGCAAGATGAGAATAGGAACAACCAAACTTAACGAGACCATGCTTCCAATCATTGAGGCAACTCCACCGCCATCAATCAAGGGTAAGTACATCAAGATTAAGTATTGTGCACAAGTTCCTGACACGACAATTCCGACGTTTGTGTTCTATGCAAATCTTCCGCAATACATTAAGGAGAACTATTACCGTTTCCTTGAAAACAAGATTCGCGACAACTGGGACTTGAGCGGAACACCAATTAACGTATTTGTACGCCAGAAGTAAATGGGAAAGTCTTTTGTCACTATCCTTCTGACCATTGTAGTCTTTGCCCTCGCTGCATCGTGCAGTGGCAAAGACACAGATGCTGCGTCGGCTGCCGTGGGCTATTATGAGGCACTTATCGACAGCGATTATGTGGCATATACCGATGGCATGGCTGGCAAGGCGCAGCTACCGAGTGAATACCGTGAGCAGTTTGTGAAACTTACTGAGTTTTTTGTTGCGAAAATGGACAAAGAGCACGGCGGACTTTGTGGTGTGGAACTAAAGAAAAGCATTGAAAACGATGGGGGCGACATGGCAAACGTGTTCCTTGAACTTTCGTTCCGCGACTCTACGAAAGAAGAAGTCCTCGTGCCAATGGTCTTGTCCGATGGACAATGGCTGATGAAGTGATTGGACGCCTTTTCTCTTTCATAGTAGGAGTCGTAGCTATGGTAACTATAATCACCTTCAGCCTATTCTAAAAAAAACATTAAATAATTCCCCGATTTGATTTTTTTTGCATAACTTTGCAACTGAAATGGGCATACTACACAAATATCTTACCACGTTAGGCAGTTATCTCATTCTCATGGGCAGGACTTTTTCCCGTCCAGAGCGAATGAATATGTTCCTACGTTCCTATGGTAAAGAAATGTGTAAGATAGGTATCGACTCTATCGGAATCGTGCTGCTCATTTCATTCTTTATCGGTGCGGTTATCTGTATCCAGATTCAGCTCAACATCCACAGCCCGTGGATGCCACCTTTCACCACAGGTTACGTCACACGTGAAATAATGTTGCTTGAGTTCTCATCATCCATCATGTGTTTGATATTGGCAGGAAAGGTCGGGTCGAATATCGCGTCTGAACTTGGTGCAATGCGCGTGACACAACAAATCGACGCACTTGAAATAATGGGCGTCAACTCAGCCAGCTACCTCATACTGCCAAAGATTATAGGAATGATAACCATCATGCCTATGCTCGTTATCTTCTCAACGGCAGCAGGTTTCTTTGGCGCATACGCAACTGCAGCATGGGGACATGTGCTTTCTGTCGAAGACCTTGAACTCGGTCTGCAGCATGCTTTTAATCCGTGGTTTGTATGGATGAGTCTTATCAAGAGCATCTTCTTTGCATTCATCATATCCTCCGTGCCAGCATTCTTCGGCTATACAGTTGAAGGCGGTTCGGTCGAAGTGGGCAAGGCAGGCACTGATGCTGTAGTATGTTCAAGTGTGCTAATCCTTTTCTCTGATATCTTCCTAACACAAATCCTGTCATGATAGAAGTTCAGCATCTATATAAGAAATTTGACGACAAGGAAGTGCTGAAAGATATTTCCGCAACCTTCGAGGATGGTAAGACAAACCTTATCATCGGACAGAGTGGTTCTGGTAAGACTGTGTTGATGAAGAATATTGTCGGTCTGCTCAACCCTACAAGCGGAAAAGTGCTTTACGACGGACGCGACTTCACAGCCATGACTAAGGAGCAGAAGGTGCATCTTCGCCGTGAGATGGGTATGCTTTTCCAGAGTTCGGCACTGTTCGACTCAATGACTGTGCTCGACAATGTGATGTTCCCGCTCAACATGTTCTCAACTCTCAACTACCGTGAACGTGTAGCACAGGCCCGTAAGTGTCTCGACCGTGTCAATATCATCGATGCAGAGAAGAAATATCCCGACGAGATTTCTGGTGGTATGCAGAAGCGTGTTGCCATTGCTCGTGCCATCGCCCTCAACCCGCGTTATCTTCTTTGCGACGAGCCAAACTCTGGTCTCGACCCAAAGACTTCGCTTGTCATCGACGAACTCATCCACAGCATCACGCAGGAATACAGCATGACGACGATTATCAATACACACGACATGAACTCTGTGTTGGGCATCGGTGAAAGCATCATCTTTATATATAATGGAAGCGAGGAATGGCGCGGCACGAAAGACGAAGTGCTCCGCTCAAAAAACGAACGCCTTTCCGACTTCATCTTCGCCAGCGACTTGCTCAAGAAGGTAAAGAAGCATTTCCAGGAGTAAAAGCTCTATAGTTCTATAGAGACTATAGCATCTATAGAAAAATCATCCCCTAAATAACAGCCTTTCTATGAAAACATCAACTTATCTTATAGCCATCGCATGCGTTGTGGCAAGTATGCTTTCATCGCAACGTTCATTTGCCCAAAGCCAACTCTGGTACGACCGTCCTGCTTCTCAATGGCTCGAAGCTCTGCCTGTCGGCAACGGATTCATGGGCGCGATGGTCTTTGGCGGCATTGAGAAAGAGACTCTGCAACTCAATGAGACTTCATTTTGGAGTGGTAGTCCGCACAATAACAACAGCACCACATCGCTGCAGCATCTTGACGAAGTGCGTCAACTCATCTTCGATGGCAAGGAGGAACAGGCTGCTGATGTCATCAACCGCGAGTTCATCAAGGGGCCTCACGGCATGAAATATCTTCCTGCTGGCTGCATAGAACTTAATACTCCTATCAATGGAAAAGCCGAAAACTATCGTCGTCAACTCGACCTTAACACCGCTATTGCCACAACATCGTTCTCCGTCAATGGCAGAAAACATGTGCGTGAAATCTTTGCATCGCTTGCTGATAGGGTAGTGGTGGTGCATTATAATACCGTCGAACCTAATATTTCCGACACCCTCTTTACCGTTTTTGGCGTGAATCACGAAGGTATCGAAGGTAAGCTCAAGGCAGAAGTCCGCACGGCGGTGCGACATGAAGGCAAGGGTACGACTGTCATTATCTCTGCGGCAACAAACTACGTCAACTACAACGACATAAGCGGTGATGCAGCAGCACTCAACAGCCGTCATATTGCCGCAGCACAGCAATACTCATACAAGGAACTCCGTCGCCGTCATGTTGCGGCTTACAAAGACCAGTATGACCGTGTCAGCCTTGAACTCGACGGCAAGAAGGACAACTCGATTCCAACCGACCGTCGCTTGGCTTCTTTCAACGAGACTCACGACCTCGGCATGGTGGAACTCGTGTTCAATTATGGTCGTTATCTGCTGATTAGCAGTTCGCAGCCAGGCGGTCAGCCAGCCAACTTGCAGGGTATTTGGAACGCAAGTCCGAACGCGCCGTGGGACAGCAAATACACCATCAATATCAACACCGAGATGAATTATTGGCCAGCAGAAGTGTGTGGATTGACTGAATCCGAGCAGCCGCTGTTCTCAATGATTCGCGACCTGAGTCAGACAGGTGCAGCCACGGCTCGCATTATGTATGGCTGCCGAGGGTGGGTGGCGCACCACAATACTGACCTTTGGCGCATCGCGGGACCTGTTGACGGAGCACAATGGGGCATGTTTCCTAATGGCGGAGCATGGCTTGCAACGCACCTCTGGGAGCATTATTGCTACACTCTCGACCGTGATTTCCTCAAGTCTTATTACCCAATCCTCAAGGGCGCAGCCGAGTTTTACGTTGATTATATGATTGAAGACCCTCGCACGCATCGCCTTTCGGTGGTGCCGTCGGTTAGTCCGGAGCATGGTCCTGTGGGCAAGAATATCGCCGTCACATCGGGTTGTACGATGGACACGCAGATTGCTCGCGACGCTCTCACCTATGCTCGTGAGGCTGCACGGGTGCTTGATGTCGATGCCGATTTTCGCCAACTTCTCACGCAGAAACTCGACTCAATGCCGCAGATGAAGGTTGGTCAGTACGGTCAGTTGCAGGAATGGCAGCAGGATGGTGACAACCCGAAAGACCAGCATCGTCACATATCACACCTCTACGGTCTCTATCCTTCGCATCAGATTACGCCCGAATCGACGCCAGAATTGTTCGATGCAGCGCGCACAACTCTCATTCAGCGAGGCGATAAGGCAACGGGATGGAGCCTCGGATGGAAGATAAACTTCTGGGCACGTATGCGCGATGGCAATCATGCGTTTAAGATTCTCTGCAATATGTTGCGCCTGTTGCCCGACGACCGTAGCATGCGTGAATACCCTGACGGACGCACATACCCTAATATGTTCGACGCACATCCGCCTTTCCAGATTGACGGCAACTTCGGTGCGTGTGCAGGCATCGCAGAGATGCTTCTTCAGTCCGACGACAACAACATAACGCCTCTGCCAGCCCTGCCTGACGAATGGAAGAGTGGCAGTGTGCGTGGTTTCCGCGTCCGTGGCGGCAAGAAAGTTGACTTCAAGTGGCGCAACGGAAAGGTGACGAAGATGAAGGTTAGGCCCTTGACTGATTAGATGTTGTATAATGGCTAAATGGCGGCAGTATTTTGTTTCAATGCTACCCCAAATTGTACATTGTACATGGTAAATGGTACATGCCCCTACTCCTTATTTATATAACGCGCACACGCGCATGTGCACGCACGCGTATGAGTCGTGCGAGAAAAAAATTCCTGCTTTTTTCAAAAAACTTTCGATAGCAACTATAAAAATCTATAGTAGCCATAGAAAACTATGCGAAGTGCTATTTAACCCAAATCGGTCATTAGAACTTTTTGTATATTATGCCATAGGCATAAGACAATGTAGCCAGCCATAAAATGGCTGGTACAAAGAAAAGGTCTTGACATGCCTGCCGTTAGGTAGGCGACATCGTGGACAATGGTCGCATACCCAAAGGCATGCTTATAAGGCCCCACCCTAACCCTCCCCCGTAGGGAGGGAATATGGGGCTACATCCAATAACGGCAGGCGTTGGTTAATTATGTGGACGGCAGGCTTTCTAATGAC
>JAUNQM010000191.1 GCA_030536165.1 Prevotellaceae bacterium
AGTTTTGCAAAACTTTTCCCGAGTATTAACGACGACTAAAGAAGTGATAAAGGATAAGTCATAAAACGAGTACGGACAACTCCCCTCGCCCCTCCCTTTCGCGGGAGTTGGAAAGGCTGATAAATACAGCTCGTGAGATACTTGAACAGATAGTGTATAATGAATAGAAGTTGCGCAAGGACAAAACAACGTTATCCTGAACACCCCAACCGTCATCCTGAACTTGATTCAGGATCTCCATCGTTATGTTCAAGCCTCTTCGTACCATAGGAGATTCCGTGTCAAGCACGGAATGACGAGGTGGAGCCACAAAAAAGGTAAAAGCCAATGCAGACCTGATAAGGTCAGAATTTTCTCTGCGTGAGATAAAATAAACAATATGAGAAGCAAAAGTTGTATAATGAATATAATAGGCTCAATATTAAGAGGAAAAAGCCATACATCTGGAATATCCAGCCCCATTGAAACCAATGGAAAAACAGTATGGTTGCTTGGAGTGATAGCATTACTCCTGATTCTCTCATCGTGTTCGACCACCTCAAACCTGCCAGAGGGCGAACAACTATACCGTGGAATAAAGGACATCACATACCATGAGTCTGTGACAACTACGGCGTCAACCGAGGAAAAGGACCACGTGGCAGAAACGAAGATTGAAGTGAATGCAGCACTCGCCAGTGCTCCAAACGGCGCGATATTGGGCAGTTCGAAGTTGAAGTCGCCGTTCACGATAGGCTTGTGGATATACAATGCTTTCGCAAACGAAGAAAGCGGATTCGGCAAATGGATGAGGAACTCTTTCGGTCGCCGATGGATAACCATAAACGACGTGAATCCTGAACTTCACGCAACCGTTGCCACCAATCTGCTGAAGTCGCGTGGATACTTCAACGGAGAAGTGAACTACGAAGTAATACCCGGCAACAGTCCTAAGAAGGCAAAGGTGAGCTACGATGTGAAACTCAACGATGTGTATGTCAACGACATCATAGAGCGACGCGGCTTCCCGCACGACATCGACAGCATCATGGAGTCAAGTCGCGATGAATGGCTTATACATACAGGTGAGCCTTTCTGCGCAGCCGACCTTGAAGCCGAGCGTACCCGCCTCTGCGACTTACTCCGCAATAAAGGCTACTACTATTACCAGAAAGAATACATAACTTATACTGCCGACAGCGTGTCTAAGCCTGGACGAGTAATGCTGCGCATACAGCCGGCAGACAATGTGCCCGACATTGCAAACAAATGCTGGTACATAGGTCACATAAGAATACAGATGAGGAAGACGGCACGCGAGGAACTCACCGACTCGGTGACTAACCGCATGCTTACATTATTATATAATCAGGAACGACCGATACGTCCGTCTGTCATCCTGCGCGACATAACGTTCCGCAAAGGCGAGCCGTTCAGCTACGAGCGCTATCAGCAGACGGCACAAAACATAGCCAGTGCTGGTCTATACTCATCCTACGACTTCACTTTCACGCCTCGCGAGGGCACCGATACGGTCGATGTGACACTCAACTGCGTCTTCGACAAGCCTTACGACGTGACGTTTGAGGCAGGTGTAAAAGGCAACTCTAACTCACGCCTCGGACCAAACATCTCTCTTGGACTGACAAAGCGTAACGCTTTTCACGGAGGCGAGAACCTGTCGGTGAGTCTATTCGGCGACTATCAGTGGCAGTTGCACAAGAACAAAATAGATGGCAACGGCGTCAATAACTATTACGTCTATGGATTAAAAGCCTCGCTCGAATACCCTCGACTGGAAACGCCATTCCATATCTTCACCAAGAAACGCCACCGCTACTACGCGACTCCAAAGACTGATTTCTATGTCAGCTACAATGCGCAGAACCGTCCTGGCTACTTCAAGTATATCACACTTTCGGCAGGAGTCACATACCAGATACAGCCAAATGCCGTTTCGCGCCATGAGTTTTCGCCACTCATCTTCGACTATTCGTTTGTTGGGAATAGGACAGATAAGTTCTACGAACTAATAGATAAGAACTTGGCGCTGATAAAGCTTGAAGACCTTTTCGTGCCGAAGATGCAATACACCTACACCTATACCAGCCCTGAAAACTTCCAGAGCCCAATAGTGTGGCGCACGACTATTTCAGAGGCCAGCAACCTTGTGGCGCTGGGTTATGTAATAGCAGGAAAGAAGTGGAACGATAAAGGCAAAGTCTTGATTGAGAATCCGTTTATGCAGTTTGTGAAACTTGAGACAGACTTTGTGAAATACTGGCGTTTCGATGAGAAAAACACGCTCGTGGGTCATGTCAATGGTGGCATCATCTATAGTTATGGAAACACACTCTTGAACGCAGCTCCTTATAATGAACAGTTCTTTGTCGGTGGTGCAAACAGCCTTCGAGCATTCTCACCTCACGGCATGGGACCAGGCAAGGCGGACCTAAGCGAATATGGTGAGAAATATTCTCTACTGCGAACAGGCTCAATCAAGTTTGAGGCAAACCTTGAATATCGTTTCGGCATTGCAGGAAACCTCTCTGGCGCATTATTCATTGACGCCGGCAATGTGTGGTATGTGCCAAGCGATAATTCTTTTGATGACGACCAGCAAGTATCAGCAGAGATGGAGAATTTCACCAAGATTAATTTCTTCCGTGAACTTGTCACTGATGCAGGCGTGGGACTTCGTTACGACTTAGGTTTCCTTGTCCTCCGCGTTGACTGGGCAGCAGCATTGCACCTGCCTTACAACACATCAAAGCAAGGATACTTCAACGTTGATGACTTCCGCCACAACAATAACCTCCATTTCGCCATAGGTCTGCCATTCTAAGCTCGAATGGCTTTGACTGCAATAATTTGTTGAAAAATCTTAAAAGATATTCGCACTATCATATTATTTTATATCTTTGCGGACAGAATTATTAACCAATAAAATAAAAACATTATGACAACAATCATTATTATCGTAGTTATTGCCCTTGTAATTATTTGGGGTGTAAGCATCTATAACAACCTCGTTAAGCTTCGCAATAATCGCAAGCAGGCATTTGCAAATATCGATGTTCAGCTCAAGCAGCGCCACGACCTCGTGCCTCAGCTCGTAGCTACCGTAAAGGGATATTCTGACCATGAGAAGGAAATACTTGAAAAGGTCACAATGGCACGTTCACAGGCAATGAGCGCATCAGGCATCAACGACAAGATTCAGGCAGAAACAGCTCTTTCAAGTGCTTTGGCAGGACTTAAGGTTGCGGTTGAGGCATATCCTGACCTCAAGGCAAGTCAGAACTTCCTCCAGTTGCAGAACGAACTTGCCGACATCGAGAACAAGCTTGCTGCCGTTCGTCGTTTCTTCAACTCTGCTACAAACGAACTCAACAATGCTGTTCAGATGTTCCCATCTAACATCTTTGCAGGCATCTTCGGCTTCCACACAGAGCCACTCTTTGAGGTTGCTCCAGAAGAGCGTGCTGCAGTAGAGAAAGCACCAGAAGTAAAGTTCTAATTAGTTTAAGGTTTCAAGTTTCAGGTTAAAGGGTCAATTGTCTAAATTGGCAAATCAATCTGTAAATTCGTAATTCAGTAAATCCGTAAATCCATAAATATGCGCTACGTAGGAATGCTGACACAACAAAGGCGGAACAACATCAACACGGTGTTGCTCCTCCTTTTGTTCCCTGTTATATTATTAGGTCTTGTATGGATATTCTTGGCTTTAGTATCCTATTTTGACGGAGGATACTACGACGACTACGGCAACATCGTCTATGCTGCCGACTGGGATTCTGTCAACTATTACTTCATCACCACCATTCCTACCGTACTCATTATCGTTGTCATTTGGTTCGCCATCGCTTATTTCTCCAACACTTACATGATACGCCACGCAACTGGTGCACGCCCTTTGGAGCGCCGCGAGAATCCGCGTATCTATAACATTGTGGAGAACCTTTGCATGACTTGCAACATGCCGATGCCAAAGATTAACGTCATTGACGACCCGATGCTCAACGCCTTTGCCAGCGGTATAGACGAAAAGACATACACCGTCACCGTCACCACAGGCATCATGGATTGCCTCAACGATGAAGAACTATCGGGCGTCGTTGCCCACGAACTCACACACATACGCAACAAGGACACGCGCACACTCATTGTCAGCATCGTATTCGTAGGCATATTCTCGACGATAGTAAGCCTTGCATTCCGCCTTATATGGAATAACCTCCTTTGGGGCGGAGGCAGCAGACGCGATAGCAAGAACAACGGAGCATCAACTATCGTCATACTACTTATTGCTGCCATCCTTGCAGCAATAGGCTATTTCTTCGCCTTACTCACCCGCTTTGCTATTTCACGCAAACGTGAATTTGTAGCCGATGCAGGTGGTGCTGAACTCTGTGGTAACCCATTGGCACTTGCCTCAGCGTTGAGGAAGATATCAGCCGACCCAGGTTTAGGCAACGTAGAGCGTGCCGACGTAGCACAGCTCTTCATCATTCATCCAAAAGACCTTGCGCAGGGCTTCGCCTCATTCATGAGCTCCCTCTTCGCCACTCACCCCGACACCGAAGAACGCATCCGCCTTCTGGAGCAGTTCTAATTTAGTCGTTTGCCCCAAAATGACCAAATAGCCAAGCAATGATATTTACCAGGCAACGGATAAACATCGAAAGACATTGGTTCACCTGTAAAAAACTGTGTTAAAAAGAGTCTCCACATCATCTTCGTCGATGCACACGGTTATTATCGCTCCGCTGTATCGGCTTCCAGCCAAATGATGATGTGGCACTACATAAAACTATACCCATTCTTCGCTGTCATTTGTTTTAGCCTTTCACACCTTAGGAGTGACAAGCGAAACACCTGAGGTGTGACCACCCCTAACACCTAAGGTGTGACACGATGAACACCTTAGGTGTGGAGGGCTGTTTTTATTGATAAGTGATGATTGATGATTGATCGTCCCGAAAGAGATTCTGAATCAAGTTTAGAATGACGAGCGAGCGTGTTAATATACCTTATTATATTACGCGCGCACGCAAATATGAGTCATTCTGCGGAAAAAGTC
>JAUNQM010000012.1:0-13173 GCA_030536165.1 Prevotellaceae bacterium
AGGATGACGAGTGGGGGGGCGCAGGATAGTGAGCGTGAATGAGATGGATACGAAAATCCCTGCATATCGGTATGGGAACCGATGTGCAGGGATTGGATGTGGAGTGCTAATGCCTCTATTTCACAGGTATAGCATCTATGCGTTGCTGGTGGCGTCCACCTTCGAACGGAGTAGATAGATATTCGTCCATGATGAGGCGTGCCATATCGTTGTCGATGAAGCGACCAGGCATCACAAGCACGTTGGCATTGTTGTGCTGACGGATGAGATGAGCAATCTCTGGTATCCATGCGAGTCCCGCACGTATGTTTTGATGCTTGTTGAGAGTCATTGAAATGCCTTCTCCGCTGCCACACATTGCGATGCCTGCAAAGACTTCGCCCTTCTCGATGCCTTCGGCAAGGAGATGTCCGAACTCTGCATAGTTGCAGCTTTCTTCGGTGTATGTGCCGTAGTCGTGGTACTTCAAGCCTTTCTCGTCGAGATATTGCTTGACGAATTGCTTTAGCGGAAAGGCCGCGTGGTCGCTGGCGATGCCTATGATAGCCCCCTCCGTATTCCCTTCAAGGGGGAGGGTATGTTCAGTTTTCATTCCTATTGTCAATTCTCGATTGTTAGAGCATAGCTTTTACTTGGCTATACACATTCTCACCTGTGTAGCCAAGTTTCTCGTCAAGAACCTTGTATGGTGCAGAGAAACCGAAGCTGCGCATGCCCCAAATCTTGCCTGTAGTTGCAGGTACGAGTCCTTCGAGTGTGACAGGCAGACCTGCTGTCATGCCGAAACGCTTTACTCCTTCAGGGAGAATCTCGTTCTGGTATGCGATAGGCTGGTTACGGAACAGACCTTCAGACGGAACGCTGACGATGCGGCACTTGATGCCATCCTTGCGGAGGAGTTCGGCACCTGCTGCGAGTGTGCTGACTTCAGAACCCGATGCAACGAGCACGATATCAGGATTCTCATCGCTGCCTGCAACGATGTATGCACCCTTCTTTGCCTGAGAATAGTCGTTGCCTGCAGGGAGGTCGTTAATGTTCTGGCGTGAGAAGATGAGGGCAGTAGGAGTCTCAGTGTTCTCCATTGCCATTTCCCATGCAACTGTTGTTTCCTTTGCATCGGCAGGACGGAGTACGAGCATAGAGTTCTTTCCGCTGTGGTTCTGGAGCTTTTCCATGAGGCGAATCTGTGCTTCCTGCTCAACAGGCTCGTGAGTAGGACCGTCTTCACCTACGCGGAATGCGTCGTGAGTCCAGATGAACTTGACAGGCAACTGCATGATTGCTGCCATACGTACGGCTGGTTTCATATAGTCAGAGAATACGAAGAATGTGCCGCAAGCAGGGATGACACCACCGTGGAGAGCCATACCGATGCAGCAGCAAGCCATTGTGATTTCGGCAACACCAGCCTGGAAGAAAGCTCCAGAGAAGTCGTTGGCTGCGAATGATGTAGTCTCCTTGAGGAAACCGTCGGTCTTATCAGAGTTAGAGAGGTCGGCAGATGCACAAATCATGTTTGGAACCTGCTGTGCAAGCTGAGAAAGAACAGTTGCAGAAGCACCGCGTGTTGCGTTGTTCTCCTTCTGCTGAACTTTGCTCCAGTCAACCTTTGGTGCCTTGCCGCTGAACCATTCAGCCTGCTTTGCTGCCATTTCAGGATTAGCGTCAGCCCATGCCTTTTCCTCGGCATAACGTGCTGCGCAAATGCCCTTCAACTCTTCTGCACGCTGTGCGTAGAGAGCCTTGACATCGTCGAATATCTGGAATGGAGTCTCAGGATTTCCACCGAGATTCTCGATAGTCTTGATAAAGTTGCCACCCCCAAGAGGAGCACCGTGAGTCTTGCAGTTAGCTTCGTAAGAAGAACCATCTTCCTTGCGAGCACCCTTACCCATGATGCACTTACCGATGATAAGAGCAGGATGACCTTCGACAGCCTTTGCCCACTCGATAGCCTCGCGTATCTGCTGAGGGTCGTTACCGTTGATTTCCTTTACTTCCCAGCCCCATGCCTTGTACTTTGCAGCTGTGTCTTCCTGCATTACGACCTTGACTTCAGTTGAGAGCTGGATGTCGTTAGAGTCGTAGAACATGATGAGGTTGTCGAGACCGAGGATGCCAGCGATGCGGCCTGCGCCCTGTGAGATTTCTTCCTCTACGCCACCGTCAGAGATATAAGCGTAGATAGTTTCCTTTGAGAACGATGGGTTGCCTGTGTGAGCAGCAAGGAACTTTGCTGCGATGGCAGCGCCGACAGCGTATGTGTGGCCTTGTCCGAGCGGACCAGATGTATTCTCGATGCCGCGGGCAATGTTGAACTCAGGGTGTCCTGTAGTAGGAGAGCCCCATTGACGAAGGTTAGCAAGTTCGTCGAGAGTGAATTTGCCAGTTAATGCGAGCTGAGCATAGAGCATAGGAGCCATGTGACCAGGATCGAGGAAGAAACGGTCGCGGGCAGCCCATGAAGGATTCTCAGGGTCGTAGTTGAGGTACTCAGAGTAGAGTACGTTTATAAAATCTGCGCCACCCATAGCACCACCAGGGTGTCCGCTCTTAGCTTTTTCAACCATTGACGCAGCGAGGATACGAATATTATCCGCTGCGTGATTCAAAACTTTGATGTCGTTCATTTTCTATTTAATATTTAATACGATAATTGATTTTGCTGGTACTTTTACTTTTACAACGCCTTTTGCAACCTTAGCACCCTTGAATGGGGTAGGGGTGATGACCTGTGGATGGTCGAAGTCGTTGAAGTCTGAAACATTCTTTGCTGTGAGGATTCTGCCTTCAGCCTTTGCTATCTTTGCTTCGCCAAAGTTGAGTTCAACCTCTTCTTCCTTGTCGAGGCTTACATTCGTGATAGAAAGGACGTAAGAACCATCGGCCTTCTTTGCAGCTGAAGTGCTGACCATTGGCACTGTGCGCTCTGGGTTATGGCTGTCGCCGCGTGCTTTGATAGTTTCAGTCTGAATGTCGGTTGGGATGAATGTTGCTTCCTGGAAGTCCTTGTACATTTCAAATACATGGTATGTAGGAGTGAGCACCATGCGGCCCTGCTGGTCGGTAAGTATCATTGACTGAAGGACATTTACCACCTGAGCGATGTTTGCCATCTTGATGCGGTCAGTGTGGCGGTGGAATACGTTGAGCGACAAGGCTGCTACCATTGCGTCGCGCATAGAGTTCTGCTGGTAGAGGTGTCCAGGTACTGTGCCTGGTTCTTCGTCCCACCATGTGCCCCATTCATCGACCATAAGAGCAATGCGCTTCTTTGGGTCTTTCTTGTCCATGATGTCGCAATGCTTCTTGATTACGTCTTCAATCTCAAGGCACTTGCCCATAGTCCAGTAGTAGTCATCATCAGTGAACTTTGTAGCACTTCCCTTGCTGCCATTCCAACCTGTTACGGTATAGTAGTGGAGCGAAAGACCATTAGCCTGGAAACCGATGCGGTCCATCATGACTTGTGTCCAGTTGTAATCATAATCGCTTGCACCAGAAGCAACCTTTACGAGATGGTTGTAAGGATAGTTGTGGCAGTAAGTGGCATACTTGCGGTAGATGTCGGCATAGTATTCAGGACGCATATTGCCTCCGCATCCCCAAGCTTCGTTTCCGATGCCAAGATACTTTACCTTCCATGCCTTGTCGCGACCGTTCTCCTTACGGAGTTTAGCCATAGGAGCACCGTCCTCGCAAGTCATGTATTCTATCCACTGAGACAATTCTTCAACACTTCCGCTACCTACGTTTCCGCTAATATAAGCATCGCAGCCTAACATTTCGCAGAGGTTCAGGAACTCATGAGTGCCAAAAGAGTTGTCCTCAGTCGTGCCGCCCCAGTTGTTGTTGCGCAAAGAAGGACGCTGGTCTTTAGGTCCGATACCGTCTTTCCAGTGATATTGGTCAGCAAAGCATCCGCCTGGCCAACGCAAAACTGGCACCTGAAGATTCTTTAATGCTTCGAAGACATCCTTGCGGTAACCGTTGATGTTTGGTATAGAAGAGTTCTCACCAACCCAGAGTCCTCCGTAGATGCAACTGCCGAGATGCTCAGCAAACTGTCCGTAAATGTCTTTGCTAATCTTGTCAGTACCCTCATTGACTTTGACAGTAGCCGTAGTCTTAGCATAGCTGCTGCATGAGAAAGCTATGAGAGCTGTGATAATAAATAATTTCTTCATAATGCTATCGTTTTTGTTATTTCTTTGCTGTTACAGCTGCTTGCTCTATAGCCAAGCCAGCCTTGTAGTTTTCAATATACTTGTTGAAACCATCGACATCCTCTGCTGTAGGTGCAATCTCCACGCCATTGTCGCCTGCAAAGACTTTTTCTTCGAGGAAGTCAGGTAGAGTCTTACCTTCTTTATATATAAGGTATGATGCCAAAAGTGCAATGCCCCAAGCACCACCTTCGCCGGCAGTTTCCATAACAGAGATAGGAGAGTTGATGGCAGCTGCGAGAACACGCTGACCTACACCCTTTGTCTTGAACAAGCCGCCGTGGCCTGTGATGCGGTCAACCTTAACCTTCTCTTCTTTGAGAAGGATGTCGTTGCCTATCTTCAGCACGCCTACAGATGCATAAAGGTGTGCACGCATGAAGTTTGCAAGGTTGAACTTGTCGTTAGCCGAGCGAACAAACAGCGGACGACCTTCGGCAAGACCAGTTACAGGTTCGCCAGACACATAATTATATGAGATAAGTCCACCGCAATCAGCATCGCCTGTGAGAGCGTTGTTGTAGAGTTTACCAAACACTTCGTTCATGTCAACAGGCACACCAAGCAACTCCTGATATTCCTTGAATAGATTGACCCATGCGTTGAGGTCGGACGTGCAGTTGTTGCAATGTACCATAGCAACAGGACTTCCATCAGGCGTTGTAACCATGTCGATGACTTCGTATGGCTTTGTAAGTGCCTTTTCAAGTACGAGCATTGAGAACGAAGATGTTCCGGCAGAGACATTTCCGGTGCGTTGCTTCACTGCATTGGTTGCAACCATTCCTGTGCCTGCGTCGCCTTCAGGTGGGCAGAGTGGAATACCTGCCTGCAATGTGCCTGATACGTCGAGCAGCTTTACTCCCTTTTCAGTAAGGCATCCAGCTTCTTCACCTGCACAGAGAACCTTTGGCAGAATATCGAGCAGTGTCCACTTGTAGCCTTTTGGCTCGATAAGTTTGTTGAACTTCTTGACCATCTCTGCATCGTAGTCCTTCGTTGTGCTATCAATAGGAAGCATACCTGATGCATCGCCGATACCCAAGACTTTCTTGCCAGTCAGTTGCCAGTGGATATAGCCTGCAAGAGTAGTTAGGTATTCAATTTCCTTTACATGCTCCTGACCTTCAAGAATACACTGGTAAATATGTGAAATGCTCCAGCGAAGAGGAATGTTGAATGTAAATAAGTCTGACAGTTCTGCTGCAGCCTTGCCTGTGTTTGTGTTTCGCCAAGTGCGGAAAGGCACGAGTATTTCTTCCTTGTCGTTGAAAGCCATATAGCCGTGCATCATGGCGCTAATGCCTATTGCTGCAAGCGACTTTATCTCTGTGTCGTATTGCTTTTTAACGTCTGCACGCAAGTCAGAGTAGCAGTCTTGTACGCCTTTCCATATAGCATCGATGCTGTAGGTCCAAAGTCCGTCAACGAGTTGGTTTTCCCAAGTGTGACTACCTTGCGCAATCGGTTTGTTCTCATCATCGATAAGAACGGCTTTAATACGGGTAGAGCCAAACTCGATACCGAGAATGGCTTTACCTGATTCAATTATTGATTTTGCATTCATGACTTTGTCTTACATGAGTGATTTGTTCAACATATAATAGACCTCATTCATTCTAAGTTCTTTCTTGAACTCGCTTGTAGTGGTCTGCTTGTTTATCTGGATGTATTCAATGCCTAACATTTCGGCAAAGTCTTCCCAGTATTCAGCTGTGATATCATAAGAGAAAGCACTGTGATGAGTGCCGCCTGCAAGAATCCAAGCGCCTGCGCCTACTTCGAATGAAGGCTGTGGAACCCAGAGGGCAGATGCTACAGGGAGGTTTGGCATTGGCTTAGGCTCGATACATTCTACTTCCTGAGTTATGAGGCGGAAGCGATTGCCAAGGTCAACAACAGTTGCCTTGATACCTGGGCCAACCTTTGATGTGAACACGAGACGTGCTGTCTGCTGCTTGCGGATACCAATTCCGAGGAAATGCACTTCAAGCTTTGGTTTGTCGGATGCAATTAGTGGGCAAACTTCAAGCATGTGAGACTGAAGTATTGAACTGCGGTCGCCTGCGAAGTTGAGAGTATAGTCTTCGAGGAATGAACATCCTGTTGGCATACCTTGCTGGATAACCCAAAGCGTGCGATAGAGACATGCTGTCTTCCAGTCGCCTTCAGCACCGAAACCGATGCCTTCAGCCATCAGTCGTTGTGATGCAAGACCTGGAATCTGGTCGAAGCCAACGAAGTTAGCATCGTTGATGTCTGCATCACCGAGGTCGTCGAAGTTTGTCGTGAATGCTGTTGCACCTTCATCTTTCAATACCTTACGCAATGCAATCTCTGCCTTTGCAGCATTGCGAACTTTCTCCCAATATACCTCTTCGCCTGATTCATCAATCTTGATAGTATATTCTTTCTTGTATTCAGCTACGAGTTCATCAACCTCTTCATCAGTTACTTTCTTGAAGTAGTCCATGAGTGAAGATACTGGATAGTAGTCAACATGGTAGCCGAGACGCTGCTCGAATTCAACGCGGTCGCCGTCGGTTACTGCCACATTGTTCATGTTCATACCAAACATAAGGCAGCGTACGTTCTTTGCATCGGCAACACCTGCTGCAACTCTTGCCCATATTGCAATCTTCTTTTGTGCTTCTTCGCTTTTCCAATAGCCTACGACAACCTTTCTTGGCACACGCATACGGGTGCAAATGTGTCCGAACTCAATGTCGCCATGAGCACTCTGGTTTAGGTTCATGAAGTCCATGTCCATTGTGTCCCAAGGAATCTCGGCATTGTATTGAGTGTGGAAATGGAGCAGAGGCTTCTGCAAATCTTGCAGTCCCTTAATCCACATCTTTGCTGGAGAGAATGTATGCATCCAAGTGATTACACCCACACATTGAGGTGCGTTGTTGGCTGCTTTCATCACATCTTCAACTTCGTTTGAAGAGTTTGCTGTGCCTTTATATACTATTTTAATAGGTATGATACCTGAATTGTTGAGTCCTTCAACCATTTCTTTTGAGTGACCGTCAACCTGTACGACAGCGTCACCACCATAAAGTAACTGTGCACCAGTCACCCACCAAAGTTCTAAATTTTCAAAAGCTTTCATAATAGTATTGTTAAAGTATTATTATTTGTTGTTTATTGTATTATCTTCGCAAACGACATCTGAGCGCAAACCATTATCCGAGAACAACCCTTCGAAACTAAGGTCTTCGTCTATTTGTGGCCAATGAATGCCAAAGTATGTAAGGCGGAAATCCCTGCGCTGGCTTTGTGTGGCCTTTGCAAGCCGTGGCCATGAAGTAAAGTCGTAGTGCGCTACTTCGCCATTTGATGCTTCTGCATAAATTCTTTTTTCATCAACCCAAACTTTAATTATCCTCAGTTCTTCCATTGTCTTTCCCGAAATATTGTGTCCAACGTTCCTTTATCACGTTATGATTTTCAGTAATGATAGATTCTATCATAGAAATTTCTTGCGGTTTGAAACCATGATTATAGACTTGGTTTGTTGGTTCTATATTGTATTTAGCTTCACAACGACCTTTTATTATGTGGACATGGATAGGTTCGTGGTCATTAGAATAGAACAAGAATCTAAAACCGAAGAAAATAAAAATTGTTGGCATGCGTGATGTCTTGCTTCGATGTTTTTCTATTTCTTTTTCTGGCCGTAATACGCATTAGGCCCATGCTTGCGGCTGAAATGCTTCTCTACAAGCAGTGGATTCATCGTCGTATTTGGATTTATCTGGTACGAGATGAACGCCATTTTTGCGCATTGTTCCATCACGACTGCATGATAGACGGCCTCTGCTGGGTCTTTTCCCCATGAGAACGGACCGTGGTTCTTGACCAAAACACCTGGATTGTGACCGTAGGTGAGGTCTTTGAAACGGTCGATAATCACAACACCAGTCTCTTTTTCGTATTCTTCCATCTGACTTTCAACCATATCGCGTGTACAAGGAATCTCGTCGTGGAAGTAATCTGCATGGGTCGTACCTATGTTCTTGATGTCCATTCCAGCCTGTGCCCAAGCTGTCGCGTAGGTTGAGTGTGTGTGGACAATTCCGCCAATCTCTGGGAACGCCTTATATATAATAAGGTGTGTCGGTGTGTCTGACGAAGGGTTTAAGTCGCCTTCGACCACCTTTCCAGTGGCTAAATCAACAACGACCATATCGGATGCCTTCATCTCGTCGTAGCTTACGCCTGATGGCTTTATCACAACAAGTCCATTCTCGCGGTCGATTCCCGACACATTTCCCCATGTAAAAATCACGAGATTATGCTTCACAAGGTCGAGGTTTGCGCGAAAGACTTTTTCCTTAAGTTCTTCTAACATAATAGTTTTTTGATTGTTGTGCTGCTTTGCTGTTTTGGGAATCGTACTTCTATTATGATTGATTCCCCACGCCAAGTATCACAATGTTAGTTTTTGTAGAATAATAGTGCTTTTATAAAGCGTTTTATATCAATGCCTTTCACACCTTAGGAGTTTAGCTCGTCACACCTTAGGTGTTTCTCGTTTCATTCCTTAGGCTTTTCGCCTGTCACACCTAAGGTATGAACACGTTAACACCTTAGGTGTGAAGGGCAAAAATATGCAACGCTTTCAAACGGGCTTTACCACAACCAGATGTAAAGTATTGCAAGTATTGCAATTACAGCTGTTGCACCGATGTTGAAAGCACGGTCGGTCTTGAAGATATTCAGATCGATTGCCACGCACTTAGGGTCTTGTACCTTATCCTTTGCATTTGAGCGGAGGTAGAGGCTAAGTACGAAGAATACGGCTGCAAGGAAGAATATTGACTCGAATCCGAGAGCACGCATCTGTGGATTGTACATGCCAACAACACCTACTGCAACGCAGATGAGGCAGGCTACAATGAATATCTTTGACCACTTCAACTGTGTCGTGATATCGTTTTCACTGAGCGTGTCGGCTGGTACTGCCTTCTGGCTTGTCAAAGAAATGATGATGAACAGAGCTACGAGACAGCCGAATACGTATCCCATACGAAGGAGGAATGGTACGTCAGGCAAAGCGAACTTGAAGAAGATTGACAGAACGAACGTTCCGATAGCAGCCACAACTGCTGCTGTGCCTGATGCACGCTTCCAGAGCAGACCGAGTCCGAAGATTACAACGATACCTGGATATACGAAGCCTGAGTATTCCTGAATAATCTGGAAAGCCTGGTCAGCGCCACCCATGATAGGATATACAGCGATGAGTGCAATGACAAGAGCAACGAGTGAAGTAAGACGACCTACGCCTACGAGTTTCTTTTCTGTAGCCTGCTTGTTCAGGAACTTCTTGTAGATATCCATTGTGAAGATGGTTGAAGTTGAGTTGAACATAGAAGCCAGAGATGAGATAACTGCTGCTGCGAGGGCTGCAAACGACAGACCTTTCACGAAGATAGGAGTGAAGTTGCGGATGAGGTATGGATAAGCGTCATCAGAGCGGTCGATTGAGCCTGCGAGTGTTGCCTTGAGGTCAGCACATTCAGGTGAGTTCATGATGTAGAATGCGCAAACGCCTGGGATACATACGATGAACGGAATCAATATCTTAAGGAATGCTGCGAAAATCATACCCTTCTTTGCTTCAGAGAGACTCTTTGCTGCAAGACCCTTCTGGATGATGTACTGGTTGAAGCCCCAGTAGCCAGTGTTGGTCAGCCACATTGCACCTACAACAAGGGCAATGCCAGGGAGAGTGAAGTATGGGTCGTCAACGATGTTAGGGAAGAGACCTTCATTTCTCGTCACGACAAGGTTGAAGTGATGATCGCCAGCCTGAGTTGCAAACCATTGTCCGATGTGCCCTAATGCGCCGAGTGCACCGCCTGCAAGGTCCATCTTGACTGCGATTACGTCGAGAGCGAAGTAAGCAGTGATGAGACCACCACCAACGAGGAATGTAACCTGCATTACGTCTGTCCAAGCCACAGAAGCCAGACCGCCGTAGATAGAGTAGATACCAGCGATGATGAAGAGAGCAAGTATTATAATTAATAATGTATAGTCAACTTGCATTCCCATCATTACACCCATTACAGTTGGCAAGCCGAGGATTTGCTTGATAGCCAAAGCACCGAGCCATGCTACTGAAGTAAGGTTTATGAATACATAGAGGAACAGCCAGAAGATAGAGAAAGAGAGTCCTACGCCCCAGTTGTAGCGGTCGCTGAGGAACTGAGGGATAGTGAATATCTTTCTTTCAATCATCAATGGCAGGAGGAACTTGCCGACAACGATAAGTGTTGCGGCAGCCATAAGTTCGTATGCGGCAATGGCAATACCAGATGCGAAAGCTGAACCTGACATGCCGATGAACTGCTCTGCAGAGATGTTGGCAGCAATCAGTGATGCACCGACTGCCCACCATGTGAGTGTGTTACCTGCGAGGAAGTAGTCGGTTGATGACTTTTCTTCGCCCTTTTTGCTCCTTGAAAGGAACAGACCTAATCCTACGAGAAGGATAATATAGAATACGACAACGATGTAGTCAATCGTTGCAAAGCCGTTGTTCTGTAATGCTTCTAAAATTCCCATAATATATGATTTTTTATAGTTCTACGAATTGATGTTTATTCAGCAACGATAGTTTCAGAGTTATCTACATTGAACTCAGGTTCAGCAGAGAACTTGAAGATGCAATGGCTGAAATATGGCTGCTCAGGAGTAACCAGTGCTGTTGGCCACAGACCCTTATTAGGTGTGTCAGGGTATTTCTGTGTCTCAAGGCAGATAGCAGCACGCTTCTGGTAAGTCTTGCTGTATTTGCCCTTTGCAGTTCCGTCGAGGAAGTTGCCTGTATAGACTTGGATACCTGGTTCGTTAGTGTAAACATCAAGACGAATACCAGTAACAGGTGACCAAAGGCTTGCAGCGATAATTCGGTCGTTGCCACTTCCATTGCTGTATGTGTTCAGGCACCAGTTGTGGTCGTAACCCATACCAAACTGAATCTGCTCGTCTTCAGCAGCGATGTCCTGACCGATTGCCTTTGGTGAACGGAAGTCGAATGGAGTGCCTTCAACCTTTGTAGTCTCGCCTGTAGTCATGAATGTGCTGTCAACAGGTGTCATATATTCAGAGTTGATATACAGCATGCAGTTCTCAATAATCTGATTTGCATCGCCATTGAGGTTGAAGTAGCTGTGGTTAGTCATGTTGACATAAGTAGGAGCGGTTGTAGTTGCGTCGTACTTGATATCAATAGCGTTGTCGAATGTAAGAGTGTAAGTAACTGTTGCAGTAACTTCACCTGGGAAGTTTGCATCGCCGTCAGGAGAGACAATCTTCATTGTGACTGTTGAGTCGTTTACTTTCTTTCCTTCATAAACTTGATACTGCCATCCCTGAGGGCCACCGTGCAGGCAGTGGCCGTAGTTGTTTGTTGGCAACTGAATCATCTTGCCGTCGATGGTTATCTGTCCCTTGTTGATGCGGTTAGCATAGCGTCCGATAGCTGCACCGAAGTCGCTGCCACCATATTTTGCAGTGTCAACATACTGGTGGATATTGTCGTATCCGAGAACAACATCTTGCATGTTTCCATCCTTGTCAGGAACGATAATCTGAACAATACGTCCACCGAAGTTTGTGATAGATACTTCCATGCCATTGTCGTTCTTGAGTGTGAACAACTCTACAGGCTTTTCGTTTACGATAGTGTCGAATTGGTGCTTGTCAAGTTGCAGAGCACTTGCAGCCTCCTCATTCTTGCAACTGCTGATCATAGCGGCTGCGATTCCCATTCCGAGAATAACTTTTGATAAATGTTTCATAATAAGTTTTAGGTTTATTAGTTGTTTAAGATTATGCTTGCAGTACCAGTAATATCCGATACGGTAACGTCACCGTCGCCGTCAACGTCAGCGTTGTCTTTGTTGAATGTTTCAGGGGTATTGCCCAGAATGTATGATGCGATAGTTGTGATGTCAGATACGTCAACATAACCATCTTCGTTAGCATCGCCCTTGAGGCCGAACATGCATTCAGTGATTGACTTCAAGCCAGCTTGTGAGAAGTACTTTATGATGCTACCGCGGAGTCTAACTTCCTTACCAATGTTCTCTGGGTGATCAACGAGGTTAAGAGTGTCGCGAACAGCTAATGAAGCAGCCGGCTTTGTTTCCAATGCAGCAGGAATACATTTGCTTACGTTGGTCTCAGTTGGTTCATTTGCTATGAGAATGTTTGAAGCGATAGCTCCTTCTGCGCCGAAGTATGCCTTTGCCAAAGAACCGTTAGCATAACCTACAACGTATGCCTTAACCCATTTGCTTTCGATAGTGTCACCATCAACATAAAGAGCATAGATGTCACCTACAGAAAGAGGGTCGTTCAAAGAGCCTTCTGCACCTGTAGTAACACGAATAGTACGAGTGTCTTTTGCTGAAGTATAAATATCGGTTTCATCTACCGACATTGTAAGAGTTGTGACACCAGGACCCTTGAGGTAGATTCCATACATATCAAATGTTGCTACTGAAGGATCTGTTGATTCGAATTTGATTTCAGGAGCATCGCTTGCGCAAGTCATGTTATAGTAAACTGTATTGACATTCTTCAGATTGAAGAGCTGATTGTCTGCGAAATCTAAGAATTCAAGGACAGCCTTTTCCTTTGTAGAGGTTACCGTTACGTCAGCAACATCGAATACATAAACCTGTGGATTGGTTTTGTACATTGTTATGATGCAGTTGAAGTCGTAGATGTTGCTTGCAGAAAGTGACACAGTTGCCATTTTCTTGAACTTGTCATAGACTGTAAGAGTTTCCTTTGAATCAGTGAAGTAATAGTAGTCACCATCAACACTTGTGTATGTGAGGCCCTTGATGCTTACATATTTGCTCTGGTTTTCATCCTTAACGTCAGCGATTGTTGCTGCTTCTGGAATAACTTCGTTGTC
>JAUNQM010000012.1:13183-19387 GCA_030536165.1 Prevotellaceae bacterium
TTACGCTGTTCCAGTCATTTACTGCAAGTTCTTTCACACCGTTGTAGAGATACAACTTACCCTTTACGCTACCTGAAAGCTTGTCGCCTTTCTTGTAAGTAGAGCTCTTGAAGAGAAGGAACGAACCTGTTGCATCCTTAACGAATACATACTGACCGTTTGCTGCAGTTACGATAAGGTCTGTGAATTCGAATGTAATGTTGATACCTTCAGTTGTTACGCAGTTAGTGTTTAGTTCTGCACAAGTCTTCAGCGCGTCACCTTCAATTTCGCATAACATAGTTGCTACACCACTCTTCTCGTCGAGGTCATCGTAGCAAACAGCCTTTACAGTCGTTGTCTTTGCAATAGTGAATGGTGCTTCATAGAGGTTCTTGCTGTCATCAGGCTCAGTGCCGTCAGTTGTATAGAAAATAGTGTTGTTATTACCAGAAGGGTCTGCGATTGTCACAGTCTTTGTTGCTGCGTCGAATGTGATAGTTGGTGCCTGTACGCCTGATGTTGAGTTCGTAATGCCGTCCCAAGATACAAGGCTAATTTCCCATTGTCCGTTATAGTCCTGGTAGATACCCTTTGCTGTACCTGAAATCTTATCGCCGATGTTCCAAGTCATTGGAGCGTCTTTACAATAGAGTTCAAAGTTCTTTCCATTAGCCATACGTGTAAGATATACACCATTTCTGTAGTCTGCTCCACCATAGAATGAAGCTATTTCTTCTTCTGTAAACGGAACAATAACTGGCCATCCTTCAGCAGTAGGAGTCTCAGCAATTAGTTCGTCGAGGCTTGCGTATGACTTTGCAATCTTATAGCTTGAAGACTTAACACCGCTTTTCAGGCTTCCATTGTCAGCATAAGCATAGATTGTCTTGATGTCGCCGCTTGCAAGAGCAATAGGTGAAGTGTATTTCGTAAAGCTGCTATTGTCGAAGCTGTAGTAAATGTCGGCTCCTTCGGCAGAAGTAATTGATACTTGCTGTGGCTCATAGTATGTTGAACCTACTGGTGAGAATGCAGGCTCACTCAATGTGCTTGCATCTACCTTATATAATTCAACACTCTTAATAACTACAATACCATTAGCAGAAGCGCCCTTGCAGTCATATATTAATCTGTAGCACATGTTTGCCTTAGGTGAAACCACTGCATAAGTGATTTCTGTATTATTCATATCTACTGCAACCTTTTCAGCGCTTGTAAACATAGTGTCAGTTGCAATTTCAAGATATGTTGCGTTTACATATTCAGGCTTAGTCAAGCTTGCGTCTAACTTAACCACAACCTTTGAAATCTTTTCGCTGACTGCTTCAGTGAAGATTTCTCCTACTGATGCCTTGTCTTTTCTACCACATTTTACGTATGCCCAACCGTTCTTGTTGTTGTTGAAATTACGTAGGTGCCACGTCATACCGTCGCATGTGGCAGTCCAACTTGTAGTGTAACTTCCAACGGAAGCATTGTTTCCATCTGGGAATGTCAATGTCTTGTACAAAGCATCTCCTGCATAGGCATAGCTAAATGTGATTAGCATAAATGCCAATAATGATAAAATTTTCTTCATTGTTTTAATTTTTTGGATTTTAGTTAATGATAATAATATATAATAATTCACGCTACAAATTTAGGAAAAATAAATAAAACTACAAAATATATACATTAATATTTTGCGCTTTTGCAACGACGATGAAAAAAAACAATACATTATTTGATTTATAACAATGCCATGAATTGCTATAAACGAAGAAAAAAATCTATGTCGTCAGAAGTTTGAACTTACTTTTTTCTTGCCAGACGATTATTGAGCAGATTGGTCAATTCGTGGTTTTTCAGTCCCCAGTTTGGGGCGATAAGCAGGTCTTTTGGTGACTGCGAAACGAATCTTTCGTAAATGATATCTTTACGAGATATCTTGATGAAATCGGCAATAATTGCAATATACTCTTCAACGGTAAACGTGTGCGGAGGCGGAGTTATCCCTTGTGCAAGTCGAGTACCTTTTATGATTTGCATCTGATGGAGTTTTAGTATGTCGATAGGCAATGAAGAAATAATTTTTGCTTGTCGCATTATCTCATTTCTGTCTTCGCCTGGCAGACCGAGAATAAAATGTGCTCCGACCAATATTCCTCGCTCGTGAGTCTTGATTATAGCACTTTTGCTGCATTCAAACGTATGCCCACGATTGATTATTCTCAGCGTTTCGTCGTTGCATGTTTCAACTCCGTATTCTAAAATCAAGAACGTGCACTTGTTAAGTTCTGCAAGATAATCGAGTTTTTCATCGTCAATGCAATCTGGACGCGTGGCTATGACAATGCCCACAATATCCTTTACGTTGAGTGCTTCTTCGTATCTCTCTTTGAGAACCGACAACGGTGCGTAGGTATTGCTATACGCCTGAAAGTATGCGAGGTACTTCATATCGGGGTATTTTCTTGCAAAGAAAGCCTTTCCCTCTTCCAGTTGGTCGGTTATTGTCTTGCTTTTGTTGCAGTATGATGGGTTGAATGTTGCGTTGTCGCAAAAGACACATCCGCCAAGTCCGACCTTTCCATCACGATTAGGGCATGTGAATCCAGCGTCGATGGCTATCTTCTGGACTCTGAAGGGGAACTGTTCTCTAATCCAAGTTCCGTAATCGCGATAAGGCTTTTGTGTCATTTGGTGTTGCTCGTTAAGTTTCGTTGCAAAGGTAATAAAAAGGTTTCAAATCGCAATGAATTTTGCTTTTATGCCTTGTGTTTTTTGTAAATTTATCGTGGTGAAATCATTAAAAATATAGAAATATTGTTTAGTTAGTGAAAAATATTAAGTGAAAAGATACATATTCAAGAATTTTTCTTATCTTTGTGGCATCGTTTTAGGATATTACGCATATTAATGAAAAACTAAATACTATGAATAAGGAAATTATCAACGGCTTATTGGATTTCATGAATGCTTCGCCCGTGAACTTCATGGCAGCGAAGACTCTTGAAGGTGTTCTCGAAGAAAATGGCTTCAAACGTCTTGACTTGACAGAGAATATGCCTAAACTCCAGCCTGGAGATCAGTATTTTGCAACAAAGAACGGAACTGCTGTGTTTGCTTTCAGGGTAGGGGAGAAGGCGCCTGCTGAAAGCGGATTCAAACTTATTTGTGCACATAGCGATTCCCCTGGATTTCGTATCAAACCTAATGCCGAAATGCTTTGCGAAGGCGGCATCGTGAAACTTAATACAGAAGTCTATGGCGGACCTATTCTTTATACATGGTTTGACCGCCCATTAAGCGTTGCCGGCCGAGTGCTTCTTCGCACAAATAACCCGATGAAACCGATAGAAAAACGCATTAAGGTCGAACGTCCGTTGCTCATAATTCCACACCTTGCCATACACTTTAATCGTGCAGTCAACGACGGTAATAAACTGTCAAAACAGAAGGATATGTTGCCTGTTCTCGGCATCATCAACGACAAGCTTGAGCAAGGTAATCTCTTGCTTAATGTCATTGCGACTGAATTGGGATGCAAGAAGGAAGATATTATCGACTTTGACCTTTCGCTTTACGATACCACAAAAGCCTGTGTAGTAGGTCTCAACGATGAATTTGTCAGCAGCGGTCGTCTTGATGACCTTGCTATGGCTCACGCAGGTCTTTACGCTTTGCTCAACAGCAAAACTACTGAAATGACGCAGGTGCTTGCCGTATTCGACAATGAAGAGACGGGTAGCGGAACGAAGCAAGGTGCTGCTTCGCCGGTTCTTAAGAACCTTCTTCACCGTATTTCAATCCAATTTAATCCTTGCACTGGCGACTTCTATCGCGCTATTGAGCAGTCGTTTATGATTAGTGCCGACATGGCTCATGCCGTTCATCCTAACTATCCAGAGAAACACGACCCAACAAACCACCCAGTCATGGGCGGTGGTCCTGTGATAAAGATTAACGCAAACCAGAAATATGTTACTGACGCACAGTCGGCTGCTGTCTTTGCTGAAGTGTGCAGAAAGGCGGACGTGCCAGTACAATATTTCGTTAATCACAGTGATTCTGCAGGCGGTTCTACGCTTGGCAATATCCTCACGTCGCAGATGCCGATGCGAGGCGTTGATATGGGCAACCCAATGTGGGCAATGCACAGTTGCCGCGAGACTATATGCTGTGCAGATCAGGAGTTTGTATGCAAGGCATTCACAGAGTTCTTTAATTTGTAAAATCTATAAACCAAACATTGAGAATTATGAAAAAACTTTTACTTATCATCGCTGTTTGCTGCATTACAACATCGGTAAACGCACAGAAGAGAATCTTAATCAACACTTGGAACAAGTCAAACATTGAGCAGTATAATAACCTCCAGAAGGACGTTATGATGAATCGCTACATGTTCAACGGATGGAATACTTTCTGCGTTCCTTTCGATATGACTGAACAGCAGATAGATGAAGTCTTCGGCAGCGACTGCCGTGTAGAGACTATGGTAGGCGCAACAGGCACTTCTACGGCTGTTAATGTTTATTTCGACGACGTAAAGTCGAAGGGCATTGAAGCCAACAAGCCTTACCTTATTTATTATACAGGCGAGTCAAAGTACCTTAATATTCGCCTTTCTGATGTCACAATCAAGGCTGAGGGCATGCGTGAACTGACCTTTAACACAGCTGATGGTACTGCCGTAACACTCAAGGGAGCTGACGACCACTTCGACGGACTTGGCTCATACGGCATTCTTGCAGCCGACAATGGTAGTGTAAACTTCGTTCCAGTTACACCAAACCTCAATGGAATCTACCCTACACGTTGCTCTCTTAATGTCATGGGTTCGAACAGCGCAAAGGTTGTAGCACACCACGGTGAGCCTTCAGGCATTGAGGCGTTGAAGGAAGATATCCTCAAAATCAATGCAAAGTACAATATCAACGGTATGAAGGTGAAGGATGGTGCGAAGGGCATCATCATCGAAAACGGTAAGAAGCACGTAAGCAAGTAACCGCAGTCGGGCTATCTTGTACCGCATATAATAGGGTCTCCACGTCTTTTCTTCTCGGAAGAATCGACGTGGAGGCTCTTTCTTTTTCCAATTATGGCCTTTATACTGTGAAACTGTCTCACTTTTTAGGACTTCGGCTCTGCAGCCTGAGTACCTATGGAATGCAAGAACCGACGGTTTCAACCGTCGGAGACTAAACTGTTCTATGCATTGACCTCAAAGGGGTCGCACAATACGTGTGGGGCTGAAAAGGTGCCGTAGGCACAGAATACCATAGCCTTTCGGATGTGTTCAGATATTCTGCATTCTGTCGAGAGCTGAGAGCTGACAATAGAGATTTTTATATTTTTTCGATTTTTTCTTGGCGGTTTGTAAATTTTTAATTACATTTGCTGCGTCATAAAGCTCTTGGCTCAGGGCAGCGGTTCCGGGATTGGTCCGGAGGGCCGCAATCCAGTCAAGAGCTTTGTTTGTATCATAATTCGTTCCCTTGCCTTGTATGAGGGCGCAAGCCCTCGCATTATTAGGCATGCCATCAATAAAGCGCACTATGGGCGACAGAACTGCTTGTGGCTGAGCTCACCGTGCCTACGGCACTTTAAGACTGGGCTGCTTTATGAGATAGGGCTGACGCCCTACCCTGTGTTTTTTCGTCCCTACGGGACTTTTTTAGTGCCCTCAATACAAAGTTAGCCTCAAAGGTGCTGCCCCTTCGAGGCAGCTATACATGATAGCCTTTTTCCCTACGGCTGAAGCCGTAGGTTACTATTTTAAGTGACGGTTCCACCGTCATATTTCATTTGTGGGATATGCGTGAGGCTTAAGTACTGAAATCTGTCTGGCATTTGATGTTTATTTTGAACACCTGGCCTTTCGGGCTATTTATTGCAGCCCCTTTATACGCAACAAGGAAGCGACTTCCAGACGCCTTAGTATAAGCCCTCTTTTGGCATGAAAATCTTATATTTTTAGCGGACAGCGGGTGGGACGATACACCTTATTATATATACGCGCGTGCATGCGTGCGCGTATGAGCGGAAATCGTGAAAAAGTCCTGCTTTTCGCAAGATTTTTTTCTGATAGTTGCTATAGTTTTTATAGATTTTATGGGATGCTAATCAGAGTGCCTTTTGATGCATTTTTTAGCCCTTCACACCTTAGGTGTTACGCAAGAAACACCTAAGGTGTGACCACCACTAACACCTAAGGTGTGACAGCCGAAACACCTGAGG
>JAUNQM010000192.1 GCA_030536165.1 Prevotellaceae bacterium
AGAGTAAATGCATTGGTTCCTGCTTCCTGAAAAAGGGAATCGAATTCGACCCCTTTAAAATGAGGATTATTCAACTTTTCCCATAGTCCCATATACTCAATCGTATTCTTCAGACGCATCCAATTCTTAACAACATCTTTAGGTTCTTCAGCATTCTTCTGACGTGCTATATCTGTAATACATACATAATCCATACCATTTTGTTGTAAGGTACGTATCACAGTATTTTTAACTTCAATCTTTGCAACTTTCTTTTCCATTTTATTTACTTCTTTTGCAAGTATTGCTGCAAGGAATAGATAACTATTGCGCCAGCAGATGCTACGTTTAGAGAATGTTTCGTGCCATACTGCGGTATCTCTATGCAACCGTCGCACGTATCTACAACTTCCTGTTTCACTCCCTTTACTTCATTACCAAGCACTATGCTAATTTTACCGATTTCACCGCTATATTTATCAAGCATAGTACTTCCTTCACATTGTTCTATTGCGAAGGTTTTATATCCCATTTGCTTTGCCAGAGAAACTGCTTCCTCTGGATTTTCAAAGTATTTCCAATCCACGCTGTCTTCGGCACCGAGTGCTGTCTTGTGTATTTCGGGATGTGGCGGACAACCTGTTATGCCGCACAGCCATATTGCCTCTACACGAAAGGCATCACTCGTACGGAAGATGCTACCCACATTATACATACTGCGGACGTTGTCGAGTATTATTATCATAGGAATCTTATCTGCCGACTTAAATTCATCGACAGATAAGCGTCCCATTTCTGTTACTTTAAGTTTTCTCATTAAGTGTTATCCTTTATTAGACATTAAGCCAAACACAGTGATATAAGCAAAGGCAAGTAGCGGCAATAGGAAGCCTAACGACATGCTTGTCTGACCTATCAATCCCATGCAGATTGGGAATACTGCTCCACCTACGATACACATCACAAGGTAGCTTGAAGCCTGTTTCGTGTGTGCGCCCATGCCTTTCACTCCAAGTGCAAATATGGTTGGGAACATTGTTGACATAAAGAAGAACGTGAAGAACAATCCAACGAGCGACACTACCTTAATCTCTGCCATGACGAGTGCCATGCAAACCGTTGCCAGCACGCCAAAGAGCGTTAGTAGTTTAGCTGGTGAAATCCACTTCATGAACAGCGAACTCAGCAAGCGACCTATGAAGAAAAGTCCCATTCCACCGAAAGATAATAGCAATCCTGCTGTTGCTTTTGATATCGATGAATCGAGTTCTGTAACGTAGTTTATAAAGAAACTATTGACACCTGTCTGCGCACCGACATAGAGGAACTGCGCTATCAACGCATATTTGAAATGCTTGTGCTGCCATATACTTCCAGTAGCTGTTCCAGCCTCGATTGCTGCCTGTTCAGCCTCTGCTGCCATCTCTTTTTCAGGAAGTTTGATAAAACAAAGAAGCAGACATACAAGAAGCACTACTACAGCCACAAGAATGTATGGCTTAGCTATGTCGAACGAAGACCCTGTGCCACCAAGTATAAGCCATGTGCCAATCAGCGGTCCTACAATCCAACCTACACCATTAAACGCAGCGGCGATGTTAATTCTCTGTGCAGCACCGTCTTCCGGTCCCATTCCTGTGGCACAAGGATGTGCTCCGTTTTCAATTATACACAGTCCACATGCAAGTATGAACAATGCTACAAAGAAAGGATAAGGCGAGTCAGCCCACGATGCAGGGATGAAAAGCAACGCTCCGAATGCGAATAGAAGAAGACCTGTGATGAGTCCTTTCTTGTATCCCACGCGGCGCATTATCAGTCCTGCAGGCAATGCCATAATGAAATAACCTATATAAACTGAGAACTGCACGAAGCCCGATTCAGCCTTCGACATGTCGAAGTTGTCTTGAAACTGCTTGTTAAGTACGTCAAGTAATCCATGTGCACAACCCCACAAAAGGTAAAGCGTGGCAATCAAAATGAATGGAAACAAATAGTTTATTCCACTCTTGCTTTGAAACATTTTATTCATAGTGTTCAGTGTTCTTTTCTTGTTATTTAATATCCCTAATATCAGTCGTCATTAGTCATCACTCTACACGTCCGTTTAACTCGGAAAAAGTTTTGCAAAACTTTGTCGGAAGTTTTGCAAAACTTTTTTCGAGTATATGCGATGACTTGAGAAAGTAGTAGTGATAAGTCAAGATTCGACTAATGACAACTACAGTTTTAATCTAAATGGAAGACCTCTTCCATATCAGCCCACCATTCGCCTTCGGCTCGATTAGGCACTGGCTGTTGGCATGGCATGCATACGTCCCACCAGCGCTGAGTCTCTGGGTCGGCAGCCATCTTTGCCATGTCTGCTTCGTAATTATCACCAGTATATTCATAGTAGCTAAACAGATAGCCATCCTTATAATAGATGCTGTAGTTTTCAAGATAACACTCCTTAATCATCTCTAAAACCTTTGGCCATACTGCAGAATGAAGCTTCTTGTACTCCTCTAACTTACCTGGTGTTACACCAATAACCTGTCCATAACGTCTTTTCATAGTTTCTGTTTTTTGTGGTTTATTATCTTCATGCAATGCTTCAAACAATGCTTCTATGTTTTCAGGCTTTATGTCAGGCAGCACAGCTTCATGCGAAGGAGAGATGACAAGTCCGGTAGGGAACACTTGTTTCAGTCGCTTTACATCAGCACGAACTTCATCAGGAGTACCGTTTACAAGCAGATACTGTGCATCAACACCACCAAAAAAACTGCCGTGGTCGCCAAAATCATTGTGTAACTTTTCAGCCTGCATGTCTTTTGCCTTAGCTTGGATAGGGTGAATGGTGTCGATACCTAAGTCGAACAAATCGTCGATGATTGGGTAAATGCTGCCACAAGAATGGTGAACAACCACAAGTCCATAACTCTTTGCTTGGTCAACGAGTGCCTTTGTGCCAGGGAATACATACTTGCGAATACTCTCAGGATCAACCATAAGTCCCTGCTGCGAACCGAAGTCGTTGCCAATCAATACGGCATCAAGATAACCCTTAGTTGCTTCGTAGAAGATTTCGCCACAGTCGAGATAGAACTTTGTTATCCTATCTATCACAGCTTTATACATGTCAGGATAAAGCATCATTGTGATCAATGCGTTCTCCATACCGAATGCAGAACATGAATCTTGGAAATGTGCCGCCCACATTATTCCCATTCTTGCCATGTCTTCTGGTGCATTCTTTACCAGTTCACGACACTTGTTAAAGTCGATGTGTTCCTCTGGGTTAGGCCACGGGAAGGTTTCAACGAGCGAAGGGTCTGTCATGTTTTCAAAGAATCCAGGTGCTGTGAGCGTGCGTTCATCCTGTGCACCGCCTATTCCGCTCTTTGCAAAAGCTAAAGAACAACCTATGTCATTGGTCGGAGGATTATTATATGGCACGCAAATAGGATATACATCGTCATCGATGAGTCGCTTCAACTCATCAACGGTGTTTACCTTGAAATGCTTTAGCAGATTAGGTATAGCAGAAGGGACAGGTAGTCCAAGCCATGAAGCCGGACGGTCAACTGGCTGACGTCGCACGGTAGCAAAAAATCGTTCTCTGTGGTTCATAGTTGTTTTATTTTAGGTTATTTATTGTTTTATTAGTCTTTAAAATTAAGTTCAAGTTCGCCAATCAGATTATAACTTTTACGATGGTAAGGCGAAATACCATACTCTTTTATAGCCTGACGATGCTTCTTTGTAGGATAGCCTTTGTTACTTTTCCAGTCATACATTGGATATTCTTCAGCAAGAGCATTTATATAGTCGTCACGATAAGTCTTTGCAAGAATACTTGCTGCTGCAATAGAAAGATATTTACCATCGCCTTTCACAATAGTTGTGTGCGGAAGATTATTATAAGGCTTAAACTTGTTTCCATCGACTATAACAGCTTGCGGACGCACTTTTAGTCCATCAAGCGCACGATGCATTGCAAGAATACTTGCGTTGAGAATATTTATCTTATCTATTTCTTCAGCAGTAACGATGCCAACGCTCCAGGCTATTGCGTCGCGTTGTATCATTTCCCTAAGCAAATAGCGCTTCTTTTCTGTCAGTTGCTTTGAGTCGTTGAGTTCATCATTTGTGTAATCTTCAGGAAATATAACTGCAGCCGCATACACACTTCCAGCCAGACAACCACGCCCAGCTTCATCGCATCCAGCTTCAATCAGTCCTTTATAATAATGACTCTGTAGCATTATCCAAATTTTATTAATCAATGGAGATTCTGAATCAAGTTCAGAATGACGGATGGTAAATAATTTTATTAAAATCCGTCATTGCGGGCTTGACCCGCAATCTTAAAAATTATCTAACTCAATTCTAACATTCTCGTTATAGGCTTAAGAGCCTTTTCACTCAGCGACTCATCTACTATAACCTCTGGCTGTTCTGTCTTCAACGCTTCAAGTATATTCTCAAGAGTATTCATCTTCATATACCCACATTCGTTGCAGCCAACGTTTTCAGCAGGCACAGGAATGAAAGTCTTATCTGGACTCTGACGTTTAAGTTCGTAGAATATTCCTATTTCAGTCGCTACTATAAACGTAGTGTCGCTACTCTCGTTTGCATATTTCAATATAGCTGCTGTGCTTCCTATCACGTCGGCAAGGTCGAGAATCTCTTTCTTACACTCAGGATGAGCCAATACTTTCACGCCAGGATTCTTTTCTTTGAGTTCTACAAGTGCCGAAGGTGAAAAACGACTATGCACGTGACAACCGCCATTCCAAAGCAGCATATTGCGATTAGACACCTTATTTATATATGACCCAAGATTGAAGTCAGGGCAGAAAATGAGTTTTTCATCCTGTGGAAAACTGTCGATAATCTTCTTTGCGTTGCCTGATGTGACACACATATAAGATAGAGCCTTCACGTCGGCAGTAGTGTTCACATAACTTACCACCTTGTAGCCAGGATGTTCTTTCTTAAATTTCTTCAGTTCTTCGGCGTTGCAACTATCGGCGAGACTGCATCCAGCATTTGTGTCGGGA
>JAUNQM010000013.1:0-6959 GCA_030536165.1 Prevotellaceae bacterium
TGTGCGACGAGTGGTTGTTATAGATGTCATAGTCGCTATAGAATATGATAGTTAGGTCCCAAAACCTACAACCGAAAACCAAAAACCGTTAAAAATATTTTGTATTGTGCTCGCATTGTAAAAAGTCTGTGTTATGAATAGAATCCTATGATACGCATTGGTACGGCTGATGTTATTTTTTTCTCGAACCCACACACGTCATTCCGTGCTTGACACGGAACCTCTTTCGTTACAAAGAGGATTTTACGTCATGAAGGAGATCCTGAATCAAGTTCAGGATGACGGTAGGTAGAAATAATCGTTAGTGAGAAAACTACTTGCAAAAGTTTAACCTCTTATTTTTTGTTTATTGGTAGGAATGTATTATCTTTGCATCGAATAACCGTTATAATCAATAAAAGACATGGAAGAGAAATCAATTATTGTTAAAGGAGAAGGTACTTTCTTTAACGTGAGTGGGAAACTTGATGGACAGGGTGCAGAGGAACTTGTAAGCATGATGAACCCTGCAGACATCTATACTTTCGACTTCAGCGACGTGACCGACATCAACTTTGCAGCGATGCGCACATTGCTCCGTTGCCGTCAGGGCGGTCAGCAGTTTGCCATCATCAATGCCAACGACAATGTGGTAGAACGCATGGAGGACACAGGCGTTGCAACATTCGTAAGCATCTGTCGCAAGCCAAAGCCACTCGACATGTCGATGTACAAGGAGTTTGGCGGCAGTTTCCTTTCAAAGTCATTCAACAGCAACGACGGCGACTCAATGATGAAACTATACGGTCCATACGTGCCTGAGAGAATGGTGGCACAGGAGAAGGTCATTGCAAGAGCCGTGATGCAGTTTGGCATTCCTACTCCGCTCGTGGGAACTATCTATAGGGACGGAGAAAACATGGCTCTGGATTTCGAGCGCATCGAAGGAAAGGTGTCATTCTCACGTATGATTGCAAACAACCCAGAACGTCTTGAAGAAGTGACAATCCGCTTTGCAAAGATGTGTAAGGACCTTCATACAAAACCTTGCGACACTGCTATCTTCCCTAATCGTAAGACCACTTACCGTCAGGCGATTGTAAATTGTCCATACCTCAACGACGAAGAAAAGGACAAGGCTCTGGCATTTATCGATGCTGTGCCTAACGTTACAACATGTCTGCATGGCGACTGCCAGTTGAGCAACGTGATTACCAACGGAAAGGAAGACCTCTGGATAGACCTTGCCGACTTCAGTTATGGTTCACCGATGTTCGACATGGGTATGTGGTACTTCCTCAGCAAGCTCAACAGCGAAGAAAGAGCATTCAAGGTGTTCAACTTCGGCACGGAGATGCTTGCAAAGGTTTGGGATGTCTTCGTGCGTGAATACTTCGGTGCAGACACGCCAGAGAAGGCGGCAGAGATTGAAGCAGAGGTGCAGAAATTTGCTGCAATACACATGATTTACCTTGTAACAACATTCTTCCCTGAAGGGAACATGGTTGAATATATTAAGGAGAAGTTGACGAAGTAGATAAAGCTTTTACTTGCCCATCGAAACATCGAAATATCGATTCCTCGAAATATCGAAAAAAAACAACATGAAACAAACTATAAAGAAATTGATGCTCGGCATCTTTGCGATGCTCATTTACACCTATGCTTCGGCAGAGGTGAAACTGCCTGCTTTCTTCAGCAGTAATATGGTAATGCAGCAGCAAACCGACTGTAATATCTGGGGATGGGCAGCGAAAGGTGCAAAGATAAAAATCTCGGTGGAATGGGAGAAAAAAGCATATACCACCACTGCCGATAGCGAAGGAAAATGGAAGGCAACCATTAAGACTCCATCAGCCGGCGGACCATACACCATAAAGATTAGCGACGGCAAAGAATTGGTGCTTGAAAACGTGATGATGGGTGAACTGTGGCTTTGCTCCGGACAAAGCAACATGGAGATTCCGATGAAGGGATACCCAGGGCAGTCGATAGAAAACGGCAACGACGACGTGCTGCATTCAACCAACAATCAGATACGTCTGTTTACCGTAAAGCGCGGTGGCAGTTTCACTCCGAAGGACGATGTTACAGGCACATGGAAAGAGGCAAACCCAGAAAGTGTGCGCGAGTTCAGTGCGGCAGCATACTATTTCGGACGTCTCTTGAATGAAATACTTGGTGTTCCTGTCGGTTTGCTTTCGTCGTCGTACGGCGGCAGCGCATGCGAGGCATGGATGAACCCTGCATGGATAAAAGACGAATGGGTGAAGGCATACCCGAAGTCGAAAGTGCCTACAACGCTTGAGGAATACAATAAGATAAAAGACAAGAACCGTGTTTCGTCGGCTCTCTACAATGCCCAGTTGCATCCTTTCATTGGAATTGCCATGAAGGGTGCTATCTGGTATCAGGGCGAAGACAACTACAACCGTGCAAGTTCGTATGCCGATATGCTTTCAACGATGGTGAAAGGTTGGCGCGACGAATGGAACATAGGTGAGTTTCCTTTCTACTACGCACAGATTGCGCCATACGAGTATGGACTTATCACTGCCCAAGGGACAGAACCAATCAATTCTGCTTTCCTGCGCGAACAGCAATACAAAGCCGAGACGATGATACCTAATTCGGGCATGGCTGTGCTGCTTGACGTAGGTATGCGTGACTGCATACACCCACGCTTGAAACGTGTGGCAGGCGAAAGACTTGCGCGACTCGCACTTGTAAAGACATACGGCATAAAAGGAATAACAGCCGAAAGCCCTCGCGTGAGTGGTTTCACAACTGAAGGCAACAAGATTATCATAGGTTTCGACCGTGATAAGATGTGGGTAAACTTCAAGGGTAAACCGTCATCCGACAACTTCGAAGTGGCAGGCGAAGACCGTGTGTTCTATCCTGCGAAGGCAATACTCCAGCGAAGTAAGGTTGTGGTTAGCAGCGACAAGGTTGAGCATCCTGTTGCTGTGCGCTATGGCTTCAAGAACTGGGTGGAAGGTGATTTGTTCTGCGAAGACCTTCCTGTAAGTTCGTTCCGCAGCGACGAATGGTAGGTTTGTTTACGATTTTATCGAATTATCGAGCCATCGATTTATCGAAAAATCGTAAAAATGAAAATTACTTTTGCAGCAACGTATGGAAATAAATGAATACAGACAACTGAAAGCCTTTGCCGTGCAGGACGGTACAATACTCGGACTGATTTGGGTGGCGTGCTTTGCGTGTTTCATCGGGCAATTGAAAGACCCAAGTTTCAGTTTCCTTTGGATGGCACTAAGCGTGTTCTCCGTAGGCTTTGCTTTTATTCGCGTGAAGAAGTTTGGGAAGAAAGTTCGCGAGGGCGACCTACCGTTTGTTAATGCGTGGATTTATACTATCACGATGCTTGTGTGCGCATGTCTGCTTATGGCAATATCAAACTATGTGTATTTCGCATACATCGACAAGGGGTTCCTTACAGGAACATACATGAATATCTTTGAGTCAGAAGAGTCGAAGGCTGTGATTAAGGCTTACAAGATAGACACGAAGACTTTTAATGATGCCGTGAAGATGATGGCGGCTATGTCGCCGATGGACTGGACGATTAACATCCTCTCCACCAATATGACTGTAGGATTGATATTAAGTCCGTTAGTAGCTCTTTATGCACGGCAGAAGCGTGCTGCTTAAGGAGTTATAGAAGTTTAGACGGATGCTCCTATAACCAACTAATAAAAATAATGGTTAAAAAAGGTCGGAATGTGTACCAGTGTTGGTCATTAATAGGGTAAGCGTGTTGTCGTTTTGCTTCCAAAGAAGTAGCCAATCCCCTTTGATGTGACATTCCCAGATGCCTTCGTAATTCCCGTGAAGAATATGTGGGTGGTATTGTTGCGGCAATTTGCCACTTTGCTTTAAGAGTTCAATAACATCGTACAGTAATTTTATGTCCAAACCTCGCTTTACACATTTCTTGACGTCTTTCGAGAATTGTGTGGTAAAGTCAACAGAGTACATAGTCAGGTCCTAATATTTGTTTGAACATGTCATCAACGTCTTTTGCATGATGAATCTCGCCATGCTCGATCTCTTGTAATGACTTCTCTATAGGTGAGAGTTTCTTTTTTTTCGGTATGCTGACCGATTTTACTCCATGCATAAGTGTGATGGCTTTCTTAACCAACGGCATTACTGAAACATCGTCAAATGTAACAATCATTTGGTTTTGTTCTGTTGAAATACTTGTTGCCATAACATTGTGTATTTATTATTTTTGCAAAGATAGATAAAATATTTCATTCTCACAAACTTTTGAAGACTTAAATCTCTATATTTGTTTGGTGGTTTGAAATAAATGATGTATTTTTGCAAAGAGAAATGAAATAGGCGGTTTTAATAACAAAGAAAAGAATTGAAGGTCGGTTCTATAAATTAAGTCTTTCGGCTTTAGTACGACCCCGTTAGGGTCGAAGATTAGCTTAGGCTACGTTGTCCGCAGGTCTTCGACACTGCGGTTAACAATGTAAGACCTCGTTGAGGTCTGGCTTGACGAATTAATAGAACCTACTTTGAAATAAAACAATATAAATATGTTAGACATTTCAGTAATTGTCCCCCTCTTTAACGAGGCAGAGTCTTTGCCAGAGCTTTATGCCTGGATTGATAGGGTGATGAAAGAAAACAACTTCAGCTATGAGGTAATCTTTGTAAATGACGGTTCCACCGACAAATCTTGGGAGGTAATCGAAGGGTTGGCACGTGAATCAGCCAATGTCCGTGGCATCAAGTTCCGCCGCAATTATGGCAAGAGTCCAGCACTCTATTGCGGCTTCAAGGAAGCAAAAGGCAATGTGGTAATCACGATGGACGCTGACTTGCAGGATTCACCTGATGAGATTCCGGAACTCTATCACATGATTGTTGATGATGGCTACGACCTCGTATCTGGATACAAGCAGAACCGTAAGCAGGGCGATCCACTCTCAAAGACCATACCTACGAAACTATTCAATGCCACGGCACGCAAGGTGAGCGGCATACATAATCTCCACGATTTTAACTGCGGACTGAAGGCTTACCGTCAGGAAGTGGTGAAGAATATCGAGGTCTATGGTGAGATGCATCGCTACATACCTTACCTTGCAAAGAATGCTGGATTTGATAAGATAGGCGAGAAGCCTGTGCATCATCAGGCACGACAGTATGGCAAGTCGAAGTTTATGGGATGGAACCGTTTCGTTAACGGATACCTTGACCTGATTACGCTGTGGTTCCTTAGCACCTTCGGCAAGAAACCGATGCACGTGTTCGGTTTCCTCGGCTCAATAATGTTCTTCATTGGCTTCGTGGCAGCTATTGTCATTGGTGCGCTGAAGATTTATGCCTTATCAACAGGCACACCAGCACGTCTTATCACCGACATGCCTTACTTCTACATCGCACTAACGATGATGATTCTCGGCACGCAGTTCTTCCTCACGGGTTTCATCGCCGACTTAATCAGCCGCGACTCGCACGACAGGAACGACTATCAGATAGAGAAGGAAATATAGAGGGATATACGGATTTACGAATTTACAGATTTGTAGATTGATTTGCTGATTTTTTTTCGATATTTCGAAGTTTCGATAATTCGATAAAATCGTAAGACAAATAGTCAAATAGTAAATAAATGTGGTTCCTTTAACTCCTTAACTTCTAAAAGAATGAAACGACGCATAAAACACTTGATTCCCTTTGCAGTAGTGGTAATGATGACCATTATCACGGCTTGCAGTAGTATAGACTGTCCGCTCAACAACACAGTCTATACCAACTACAAGTTGATGAAGGCCAACATGACGCCCGACACGCTCAGGGATACGCTCTATGTGCTTACGGCAAGGCCAATGACCACAGACTCGCTGCTGATAAACCGCAATCTGAACACTACTTCACTCAAACTGCCTATCAGCTACACCAATGACGAGGACGTGCTTTATTTCTATATAAAGCCGGCTGAAGGTCGTAGCACTATTGACACGATAAGGATTGCCAAGACCAACACCCCACACTTTGAATCGGTGGATTGTGCAGCAAGCTATTTCCACGAGATTACCAACGTGACAACAACCCACAACCGCATTGACTCTGTTGTGGTGAAGGATAAAATAGTAAACTACGATGCAAAAGACAATTTCTACATCTATTTCAAGGCTCGTAATTAGTCTGGTTGCATTGTTGTTAGTAACAGATGCATCAGCACAAGGCACTACTGTAACTTCGACTTCTACCGGAGCTACGGCAGTCGTGCCTGACTCACTGAAACTCTTTCAGGGCGTCAGCGTAGGCTACGACCTTGTGGGTGCAGGACTGCTTATGTTCAGCGATTATGGGCATCACGAGCTCTGCGTTCGCGCCAACCTGAAAGATAAGTATTTCCCTGTTGTCGAGGTTGGTGTTGGCAAGGCTAATCACGACGATGACGTCACAGGCATACATTACGACACACAGGCGCCTTACTTCCGTGTAGGCTGCGACTTCAACCTTATGCACCAGAAGCATTCCGACCACAAAGTCTTTGCCGGCGTGCGTTATGCCTTTACATCGTACAAGGCAAATATTTGGAGCAAGACTCTTACCGACCCTGTCTGGCAGACTCCTGTAGATTATAATATCACAGACGAAAAGTGCAGTCAGCATTGGGCTGAAGCGATTGTAGGCATAGACACGAAGATATGGGGACCTGTTCATTTCGGCTGGACAGCACGTTATCGCCATCGTCTTGCTCACGACGACGGAGAGGGCGGACGGGTATGGTACGTGCCAGGATTCGGAATCTCTGACAGCAGTGTGCTCACAGCCACATTCAATGTGTCCGTATTATTAGACAGGACAATATGGAAGGGAAAAACAAAAAACTGACTTGGCAATTGCCTTTTCTTGTCCTGCTGATTGTTGGCACATATATTATAATAAGGAGTCAAAACGCGACGCCTTATCAGCACAATCAAGGC
>JAUNQM010000013.1:6969-18852 GCA_030536165.1 Prevotellaceae bacterium
CTACATATTCGGGACCATCTATAACATCACATATCAGTCGTCGAAGGATTTGAACGACGAAATCCTCGCCGCAATGAATGAGGTAGATGCTTCGCTCTCGCCATTCAACGACAGCTCAATCATCACGAAGATAAACAACAATGTCGATGTGAAGATTAACAGCATGTTCCGTGAAGTGTTTGAGAAGGCGATGGATGTTTCGCAATCCACCGACGGCGCCTTCGACATCACAGTCGCACCCCTTGTCAATGCATGGGGCTTTGGGTTCAAGTCGGGAAGTGGACTAACTAAAGTGCAGATAGACTCAGTCATGGATTTTGTTGGCTACAAGAAGGTAAGCCTGCGCGACAACAAGGTTGTAAAGACCGACCCACGATTGATGCTCGATTGCAGTGCTATTGCAAAGGGGTATGGAAGCGACGTCGTAGCCAATCTGCTCACGCGCAAGGGCATCAGCAACTTTATGGTTGAGATTGGTGGCGAGATTGTCACACGCGGTAAGAATGCTGAACAAAAACCGTGGCGAGTGGGCGTCACAAAGCCTACCGACGACAGTCTCAGCCTAAACACAGAGTTGCAGACCGTGCTCGACCTTACCGACATAAGTCTTGCCACGTCGGGCAACTACCGTAACTTCTACTATAAGAATGGTAAGAAGTATGCCCATACCATCGACCCTCGCACAGGACGTCCTGTCCAGCATTCATTGCTCTCAGCCACAGTCCTCGCACCCACATGCGCCGAAGCCGATGCTTATGCCACCTCGTTCATGGTCATGGGACTGGAGAAGACAAAAGCCTTCCTCCGCAACAACCATCGCATGAAAGCATATCTAATCTATACCGACAGCAAGGGAGACTATAAAGTGTGGCAAAACATTAAATGATTGCAGATAGATTCGATAAATCGACAAAACGCATAACCGTAAATAAGCATGGCACTACAAGTTATCTTCGACAAACTACTCGACTTTCCAGTCTTTCAGGGACTCGCGAAAGACGAACTTGAGACAATGGTCGGACAGACAAAGTTTGATTTCCACAAGTATCCTCCGCGTAAGAAAATCGTTGAGGCAGGTGCACTATGCGACAAACTCTACTTCCTCCTCAGTGGTAAGATAGAGGCGAAACGTGAGTCTGACGACCACGGATACATCATCACCGAAGAACTCCGTGCGCCAATACTTCAACAGTCAGAGGCAATGTTCGGGCGCTCACAACGCTTCACGCACACCATCACCGCACTGACCGACGTAGCCATCATGACCGTTGATAAAACCGAAGTCCACAAGTTCCTTGAGAAATACCCAGTACTTCGCCTTAACATGATAAGCCGCTATGCGTCGGAGATTCAACGGCTGTCGCAACTGTCGTGGAAACATCAGTCTGACGACCTCACACAGCGACTTGTCGATTTCATTGCCATGCGGTGCATGAAAGTATCAGGGCGAAAGGTCGTAAAGATAAAGATGACGCAGCTCGCACACGAACTGAACGACAACCGCCTGAATGTATCGAACGTGCTCAACGCCCTTGATAAAGACCGCCTTATACAGCTTCGTCGCGGTCATTTCATCATCCCAGCCATGGAAATACTTGTCAACCGCAACGCCATCAAATTTTCCTAAACGCCTTATTCATCCCCCTTTAGGTAGGGTATTCAATATGGATGCCAAAAACGATGCTGAAAAAAGGTTACCTGCAAAGCTTATGTTATGAAAAGAATAGCAGGATACGCATTTGTATGATTGCTATCCCGAGTGCAGCCGAGTCAATGACGATGAAGGTAACAATAAATTGTTCGAGGGGGAAATATATTTATAACAAGCCCCAAGTGTTTTCCCACTGAGTTTCTAAATCCTCTGGTCTCCCTTCCCCTCTATAGGGGAAGGGTAAACAAAAATCCCTTGTGATGTGATGTCACAAGGGAATGTTGCTATAAAATTCTGCTGTAGAATTACTTCTTCTGAGCTTTTCCGTAGCGGCTCAAGAACTTATCAACACGACCGGCTGTATCGACGAGCTTGCTCTTGCCAGTGTAGAATGGGTGAGAAGTACTTGAAATTTCAACCTTGATAAGTGGGTAGGTTTCGCCTTCGAACTCGATGGTTTCCTTGCTGTTGCAAGTTGACTTTGTCAGGAACATATCGCCATTACTCATGTCCTTGAACACTACTGGACGATAGTTGTCTGGATGCAATCCTTTTTTCATTGTTTTGTTTGTTTTTAATTCTTACTTAGGGTAATACCAAGTTTTTGTTCTTTTTTCTTTTTGTCCGTTTTACCGAACGGGGTGCAAAGTTACAACATTTCTGCGAATTACCAAACTTTTATGCGACTTTTTATTTAATTATCAGCAAAAAAAGTGGTTATTGGCTATATAAATGATAATTCAACCGAGGTGAATTGTTCGAGGAAAGGATTTTACTTTGCGTGGCCGGTACCGTTGCAAGCATGGCATTTCTCGTAGGTTTTCTCGCCTGACGATAGGTTGTAGCCCGTAAGGAGTTTACCTAATCCACCACATTCAGGACAAGGTTTGGCTTCACTGCTCTTTACTACATTGCGGCGTCCTGTGCCTGGCTGACGATAATAGAGTCGGCTTTCAAGCTGGTCGCTGCGCACGATGATGTAGCTCAACAACTCATAGTAATTGGTATTAGGGCCAAGTGTCAGGGTTACCACGTCGCCGTCGATACGTGCATCGGCGTTCTTATCGAAGAGCCCGCTTATCTTTTCGCCATCGGTCTCGAGGTGCGCGGTTGCTGTTCCACCTTTCTGCGGAATCAGGAGTGTGTCGGGGGTAAAACGTAGGTATGTAGCTTTGCCGTATTGCTTGACAGGGATTCGGAGCATCATATCGGACGCCTTTATATATAATGTATCGTTCGACGTCATCTTTGAATCCATATAGCCGCAATCGATTATGAGGCTGTCGCCATTCTGCTCTACTCGCATCCTCTCTGGTCTTTTCTTAACCGACCATATACGTGCATCGGTGTTGATGAATATGCTTTGCACCCCACCCGCCTTGCCAAAGACGAGTGAGTCGGATGACGATGTGAGATATGTTGCGTTGTTGAGGATTACTCCTCCGTAGTATAATCCTGAAATGATGGCTGCCACAACGACAATGGCAATAAGTATGAGGCGTTTCATGCTGTTTTGCGGTTTTATCAAATGCCGAGTCTTAATCTGATTACTCCAAAGAGAGCTTCAGAAAAGATGCCGCCACTCATCTTCGATGTGCCTTCGCGGCGGTTGACAAAGATAACTGGCACTTCTGTTACCTTGTAACCCTTCTTGTAGGCGGTATATTTCATTTCTATCTGGAAGGCATACCCCTTGAAACGTATATTGTCGAGGTCGATGGCCTCAATGACCTTGCGTCGGTAGCATACAAATCCAGCAGTTGTGTCGTGTACAGGAATGCCAGTGATGAACCTTACATATTTTGATGCAAAGTAACTCATGAGCACGCGACCCATAGGCCAGTTGACTACATTTACACCCGTAATATAACGCGATCCAACGCTCACGTCACCGCCTTCGTCATGGCATGCGGCATAGAGCCGAGGCAGGTCGTTAGGGTCGTGGCTGAAGTCGGCATCCATCTCGAATATGTAGTCGTAGCCATGTTCAAGCGACCATTTGAATCCAGCGATGTAAGCCGTGCCAAGACCGAGTTTTCCACTACGCTCGACGATAAACAGGCGGTCGGTAAACTCGTCGGCCATCATACGTTTCACAATGTCGGCCGTGCCGTCGGGACTTCCGTCGTCGATGACAAGAATGTCAAAATCCTTCTCCAAGCCAAACACGGCGCGGATGATTTTCTCAATGTTCTCTTTCTCGTTGTAGGTTGGGATGATTACAATACTGTCGCTCATAGCTCTGTGGTTATCTTTTCGCAAAGGTAATCATTATTATCCAATAACCAAAATATTTAAGTTTTTTTATATTTGAACCGACGACAAACCGAGAGCAATGAAAGAGCCATCCCCACAAGGCACATCGATTACCCCATCCCTCCACACGTAAGTTGTGGAATATAGGGTAAAGAAAGAGCGGGCATTGCTTCACAGCAACGTCCGCTCGCGAAAATAATGTGTTATGTAATCTATGGTAAAATCATTTTACGTTTTTTTGGTTTTCGGTTATGGGTTATAGGTTTGAGGTTATAGGTAATGTTCTGCACCTGAAACCTTAAACCAGAAACCGATAACCAATCTATTTATTTAGCCAATGGGTCGAATGTACCTACACCTCCGAATGCATCGGTCCATCCAAGTGTCTGCTGTACGGATGGGTTGTTGTTCTGGTCGCCTGTTCCGAGTCCGAGGAAGTAGAGGTTCTTAGGCCAGATTGGGTATGTGCGGTCGGTGGTAATGGTTGTCTCATTGCCTGCATCGTCGGTGATGGTTTCAACATTTGGTTCGTTTGCCATAGTAGATACATCCTTTCGCACGATGTATTGCTTGTAGAACTCTGCGAGTGCGCGAACCTTATCGTTGTTGAATGTGATGGTTCCGTCTTCGGTGAGAGGTGCTACGGTGCGGAAGTCTTCCATGAGGCTTAGTGCTTCAGGGTAGGTTAACCTTGCAGGTGTCTGCTCGTCCCTTGCAACAAATGGGTCAGCCGTTTTATCGCGTTCGCCTATATAGACCAGTGGACTGATATGGAGTTCGATGCGGTGGCGAAGAACTTCGTTGAGAGGTTTCACACCGAGATATTTGCATGTGTTGCCGCTCCATGCAGTGACCTTCCATGTAGGTGAGAGCTCTTCCTGCCCAACGCCTCCGTCGAAGAGCATCCAGCGGTGACAGTCGTCGAATCGCTTGCCTTCGTATGCGAGTTCAATCTGGCGCTCAAAGAGGATTGCCTCAAACATACGTGCACGGTCGGACTTGATTGCTGGGTCGAGACCGCAGTCGCCTGTGTAGCCTACGCGCTGGCGTATCTTGACGAGTGCGTCCCATGCTTCATCGAGACGGTTGATGCCGCATGCTGACTCGGCAAAGTTGAGGAGGACTTCTGTGTAGCGCATAGCAAGGAGTGGCTGACCGTTGTAGGTGAAGCCGTCGTCGTTGCTGAAGTTGTAGAGGGCGTTGGTCTCGATACCATAGTCCTGCGACTTCTTGCGCACGAATATTGACTTGCCGCTTGAACCCATAAGGTCAGAGAAGAATCCACTCTTAACGGTATCCTGACTTTCTGCAACGGATTGAAACCAAGAAAAGTTGAGAAGCTTGTAGTCGGTTCCGCTTATGTAAGGATATTCCTCGTCAGATATAGTACCCTTGAACTTCCATTCAGTGCCAGGGAAGGCGAATGTGCGATAGAAGCGAGGGTCGCGGTTGAGGAAGAAAAGGTCTTTGTCGTATTGATACTGTCCTGCCTCTGTAGGTCGCTTACCGTCGGCCATAGGGAAGAGGTCGATCATTTCAGCTGAAGGAGTGAGAGAGCCAGAACCTTTGGCTGTGTTAGGGCGAATAGCCTTCTCCCATCCGTTAGGTATAGCATGCTGCGACTTTCCGTCTTGGTCAGGCTGGTTGTTGCAGATGGCCATATATACACCTTCAGAGATGTTGCCGTCGCCGACCTTCATGTTGCACCATATCTTTGCCCAGTTAGATGCGTTTGAACCAGGGTCGCCAGCGAATGCGAGTCCGAAGCCGCCTTCAGCAAGCACTTCAAGAGCTTTCTTGTTGAGATCATAAGCCTCTTGCCAACGGCTGAGTTCGTCGGCACGATTGAAGATAGGCGAAGCGTAATAGTTGGCAACGACTCCAGCCAGAGCGTAGCATGTGCCTGCTGTGACACGTCCCCAGTTGTTGACTTCTTCATCCCATACGGCAGGAAGGATATCGCCTGACCATACAAGGTCGTTAATAATGAAACGGTATGTGGAATCGGTAGTTTCACGTACGAGTCTGTTCTCGAGCGAGTCGCTCATGAGCGTACTCTGCAACTTTTCGGTGATAGGCACACCACCGAAGCGTTTGAAGAGACGGAAGTAGCGTGTAGCACGGAAGAAGCGTGCCTGTGCCTCCACTTCGTCCTTCTGCTCCTGAGTGAGGTTGGAGAGTTCGGTTTCCTGCACGCGGACGATGACGTCGTTGCACTCACGAATCTTTTTCCACGGGCTCTCGTTGATGCCGTAGAAGAAGTACTTGTCGATGTTTTCGTTAGTCCACTCAGCATGTGTCGGGTTGTTGTAGTGTCCGTAGCCAGTGAACTCTTCGGTGTTGTTAGAGAGGTTGTCGGCATAGCCAACAGGCCACATGTCAGGGTAAGAGTTGTCTTCGCCTTTGAAGTAAGGCAGGTTCTTCTGATAGATGAAGTTGAGTCTAAGGTTTACGGCATTCCAGTCGCCATACACCTCTTCAGGTCCGAAGCTTCCATAAGGACGCTTTTCCTGCAGGAACTCATCGGAACAACTTGTAGCAGTAATAGCTATGACAGCTATTGCAAAGAGATTTCTGAATATATTAAATGACTTTTTCATAAACTATTCCTCCTTATATTAGAATGTAACATTAACACCGGCAACAATCTTGCGCACTACAGGGTAACTGCCGTATGAGCCAGCAAATTCGTTCCATACCTTATTAGGAATTGGGTTGTAGAGGCTGAGGGCGTTCTGGCAAGTGATGTTGAAACGTACACTGCTGAGTCCTACAGTTGATACCCATTTCTTTGGCAACGCATAGGCGAGAGTGATGTAGCGGAGTTCAATCTTAGTGCCCGACATCTTCCAGAAAGTAGAAGCCTGACTGTTCTGACTTGAGTAGCGGATGTTTGGCATACTTCCGTCGCGGTTTGCCTTAACGAGAAGGTTGCCCTCTTCGTCCATAAGATCTTCATAGATGAACATGTCCTTCCACATTTGCGAGATGTTGACAGTCTCCATGTCCTGCCAAGACTCACCACGGAGAGAAGTTGGAACAAGTGCATACGAACCCCATTGTGCCTGCATGGTTGCTGTAAGGTTGAAACTCTTGTAAGCAATGTTAAGATTGAATGTTGAGTTGTAAGGGTTGCTTGAGAACTTGGAAATCTGAACAAGGTCAACATTACTTTCAATCTTGCCGTCAGGTTCAGTCCAGTTGCCGTCCTCGTCTTTCGGACCACGGATGTCTTCGTAAATCAACATACCTGGCTTAACCTTTGACTTATCGAGTCCGAGATAGCTGGTGATGTTGTAGTGCTGGAAGTATTCGTCGATTTCCTGCTGGCTGCGGAACATACCGATGCAAGAGAGACCCCAAAGACCACGGTCGGTGCGCTCGCCCTTCACCTTGCTTGTGAAAGTAGGGTTGGCATCCCAACTTGTTTCCAAGACCTTGTTGTCATCATATCCGAAACCTAACTTGGCAGTGATGAATAGGTCGCGACCGAATCGCTGACGCCATCCAGCAATGATTTCACCTCCCCACATATCCATGCGGCCAAAGTTTTCAGGTGCTGCATAGATACCGGTAGTACCAGGGAGCACGTGAGCCGATGGGTAGTCGAACATATCGCGTCCCATGTCGTAGTAAGCATCGAAAGTTACCGACAAGCGGCTGTCGAATGCACGGAGGTCAATACCGAAGTTTGTCTTGTAGTTAGTATCCCAATGGAGATTAGGGTTCGTACCCGACTTCTCAGGCAGTTTGAATGAACGTGCTGAAACCACGTTAGGGTTAGTACCAAAGATGCTACCGTCTTCCTCACAGTAGTCATAGAGCTGCTTCCATCGCCAAGCCTGAACATTGTCACGCCCCATGATACCGAATGAACCACGGAACTTCAAGAAGTCAATCTTAGTCTTTTCCTTATTAAACCACGGTTCCTCAGACATAACCCAACCAGCAGAGATGCCTGGGAATGCCTTCCAGTAGTTTTCTGGTGAGAACTTGTTAGAAGCCTGTACGCGCATAATGAACTGCAGCAAGTATTTGCTCTTGTAAGCATAGTTAGCACGCACGATGTAGGCAAGGTTTCCGCTTTCGTTTCTTGACCATGACACGTCTTTCACAGCATCGTTGGCAAGAGATGCCGACTGACCGTCGGTGAATGAAAGTGGATGAGTGCCGCTTGCAACTACGTCCTCAGTCTCGCTCTCGCTCTTTTCAATACCGAACGTGCCGCTGACGTCATGGTCGCCGAACTTGCGAGCATAGTTGAGCATGAAGTTAATCTGATAACTGTCGCCGCGCGACATGTCGCGTGAGATGTATGAGTTCTGTCCGTCGTTGAGCACACGCTTCTCAAGGTTTTCGTATGAAGTGTAAGCGAAGCCCTCAAGAGATATTGGGTCGTAGTCAACCAGTGGGTCATTGTCTATAATCTTCGTAGGGTCGGTAATATAAAGGTGATTACCTGAACCTCCACGGTTTCTTACGCGATAGACCGTGTTCTCCATACGGATATTATTGTTTTTCGAGTTGCTGATGCTCTTTGAGTAAGTGAACTTTGCAGTCAGACCCTTCAGCGGTTTCCAGAAACTGAAATCGAGGTTTGCCGTTGCCTGAATGGTCATGTTGTTTGTACTGTTGTTCTTGTTGTTGCGCGAGTTGTAGAGCGACTTGTAGTTGTAGTAGTTGTTGAAGGCTGGGTCGTTGAGCATACCTGAGTTATATATAGGATAGCCTTCTATTTCATCAGGCACGTAAGTAGGGTTCTTCAACATATACTTGTAGTCCTGCTCACTACCACCGCCTGAACTTGTCATGTGCTGGTTTTTATCGCCATACTCTCCTGATACAGAGATTGAGGTCTTTACATACTTACCAACATTGGCATTCACACCAGCGCGATAGTTCCAGCGCTCATAATCCAACTTACCGATATTACCATCCTGAGTGTAGTATGACACGTTAGCATAGTAAGTAGCAGCCTCTGTACCACCATTGAGGTTGATGGCATGACGCTGGCCGAGTGACGATTTCCAATACTTGTCAATGAGGTTGTAGTTGAGGTCTCTCATTGCCTCAAGTTCATCATACTGGAAGAAATCTTTTTGCAAATCAATCTTATCCTTCGTTGCATCACCAGTCTTTGCCCATCGGCCCGCATTGTAGATGCGTCCGTAGTCGTAGCCATTGAGCATGTCGGCGTGGCGCATAGCGTCAGTGAAAGTCAATTGTGCCTGATAAGATATTTTTGGTTTGCCAACCTTACCTCTCTTGGTCTTGACGAGGATAACACCGTATGCACCATTGGCACCATAGATGGCAGCCTCACCGTCCTTAAGGATAGTGACACTTTCTACTTCGTCAATATCGAGGTTGTTGAATTCTTCTTCGTTAGAGATGAAGTCGTCGATAACGAAGAGTGGTGCAGGATTGTTATCACCACCAATAGGGCGACCACCTTCATCCACACCTACAGGAACGAGCGCCGTTGCACTCTTTGCCTGACGAATGGTGATTGTTGCCTGTTCACCAGGACGACCTGTGGCTGGAAGATCTACGTGAACTGAAGGTGAGATACCTGCCAATGCTTCTGAAAGACTGCTGACAGAAAGGTCGCGGAGGTCTTCCATGTCGATGACCTCAACAGAACCTGTCACGTTCTTCTGCTTCAAGGCGCCATAACCTACTACTACCACTTCGTTAAGGTTTGAGTTGTCAGGCTTAAGTTTTACCTTCGTACCAACCTTTACGGTCTGTGATACGTAACCGATGTAAGAGATTGTAACCTTAGTGTCGGCAGGGACGTCGAGCGAATAGTTACCGTTTATGTCGGTAACAGCGCCAGCCTTGCCCTTGCCTGCTATCTTGATAGTTGCACCGATAACGGGTTCGCCGTTCTCGTCAACCACAGTACCTGTAATCTTTTTCTGAGCCATTGCCGAAGCGATAATCACAAAGGCAAATGCGAAGATTAAATATATTCTTTTCATATATATCTTGTTTTATTTTGCTATAGATATCATAGATTTTCTAGAAGTCCCAGATATTCTCCCCTCCCTACGGGGGAGGGTTAGGGTGGGGCTTCTATTTCAGCCAACGTGGGTCTCCACAGCCGTTGGCAACAGCTTCGTAGATTGAAGGCTTGAAGTTTATACCACCATTATTGTCGTCGTTGAGGTCGAGTTCCTTAGTCAGGTTCACACCTTCAAGACAGTTCTCCTCTGCCGAAGCAAATGGAGTGCCGTAAGCATCCTTATAGCCAGCACCTACTCCATCGGCATTCTCGTCGGTTCTCCATGCGTAGTTGAACCTGTAAGTCATCGTACCACCCTTCTCCGAGATACGGCGTGAAGGCTGGAAGAGGTCGTAGAGGATGTTATGGTCGATAAGACAAGTGAAGCCCTGTCCGTTGACATTGTTCACCCACTTCTGCCCTGTGTACATCTTGCTCAACGTACAGTTCTGCAAAACAAAGTCCCAGCTTGCATAGTAGCTGCTCACGTTGCCATAAACCTTTTCCGGCATAGCGTTCGACTGGTGGCTGAAGCGCAGGAAGTAAGCCGAGCTGTTATCATATATATTATATATAGTAGATTTGGTAATGCTAACATTCTTTATCAACTTACCCGTATTGTCGAAGGCAATAAGACCTGTTCCGCCACCTCCCTTTTCGTTGGCAACCTGAATAATACAGTTATTGATAATCAGAGTCCACCATGCACATGACACATTGTTGTCGTGGACTAAAGACCTATGCAGATTCTTCACCCAACAGTCAGAGATATACACAGGGTCGAAGATGTTATAGATGCCTTTTATCTGTGCTCCACTGCGCAGGAACTCTGGATGGTTGTCGCTCTTGATAGAGTCTGGCAGGTTTTTGTTGCTCATGCAAACCAACCCCTTCGTGTTGCTGTTCGTCATGTCGAAGCGGATATACTTGAGTTTGAAACCTGTGTAAGTGTAGAATGCAGCCGAGTCAGTAGTAAGTTCAACAATAGCTGGTTTCGATTTATTGCCACGCACCGTCATGTTGAATCCCTGAAAATCCACAGGACCACTCATGGTGTAGTTAGCTCCTGGCTCAAGTTCAACGGCAATCTCCTTGCCCCAATTCATCGTGTCGATAGGGTTCTGCTGCATGAATTCATAGATATCAGCACCATTAGGAATTGTGGCAATCGAAGGCACCATTGTAGCAAACATAGTGTCGAGTTTCTCGCCATCCTTGTTGCCGCGTTCCGTGTCGCCAATAACCTGCATCGAGAAGCTGTACTTCGAGTCTTCCGTCACAGCGACAGTCATCGAACAGCCATCAACCAGATAGTTGTCGTACTTATCCACAATCTTCATGCTGTCAGGGTTAGTCACATCGGCCATAGTAACCTGATAGCCTAACGCACCCATCACCAAAGGCCAGGTGATAGTGGCTTCAGTGCCTTCAGCATTCACCTGGAAAGTCAGTTTGCTTGGCGTCTCCAAATTCTGGTCGTTCACGCCCACGTCGAAACCGTTTGGAGACTCATAGCCGTCGGCACAGCTCATAAGTCCGCAAACAGATACAGAGACAAACAGTCCTGTAATAAACCTTAATAATTTCATAATTGAGATTGTTTTTTTAATATGATAATGATTATAAATAGTAATTGTGATAAGTAATGCTTTTAGGTTTTACTTTGCAAAAATAAATAAAAATAACAAATAAAAGGTGTAAAAACCGAAGAAAATTAGTAAAAAAATTTGTTTTTATGTTTCAATCATCTTAACATCGACGTAATAAATTCCACGGTGAAACCGATGTTTTTCATGATTCTACGACTTTATGGTTTCAGCCCGAGACAGTCATTATAACCCAAATCGGTCTACCTATAAATATAGATTTATTGGCATCTTGAAATCACATTTACGTCATCCTAACCACCCACCCTCGTCATCCTGGACTCCGCTTGCGCCTGAGCACCTACTGGAGCGCAAGAATCGGC
>JAUNQM010000193.1 GCA_030536165.1 Prevotellaceae bacterium
AAAGTCTTTGAAGAATTCAGTTGTTGCACTCATCCTACCGCTAAACATAGTGCTGAATGGATTGTCCCACGTCAGCAGTGTGGAGAGTTGGTCGTCGGCAGCCTCAGCATCAATCTTTATGTTAAAATGCTCCTTGTTTGCCAAGACTTTCGACACAAACAAATCCACTTTCATCTTCTCGTTTGGCGTGGAAATCATCACTTCGCCATCCTTGTACTCATCATCATCAATCTTAAAGCGAGGCATGAACACGTCAATATTCATCATCTTGCGATAATCGTCAATACTACCGTTCACGTTCATCGGCTGCGTCAGAGTCAAAGGCAAATCAACAAACTGACTTATGGCATCAGTATTTCTTATCGACACGTCAAACTGGTATCTGTTAGGATTCGTTTCTTTCACGTCAGGAAGCCACGGAATTGATGGCAGACGCGACTTGACTGCATATATAATATTATTAAACAACGACTCCATTTCAAACTGCCCCTTTATGTCGGCATCGGCAAAGTCACTATTAAGAATCAGTTCGCGCTGTCCGTTGGCTTCCACAGACTCCACCCTCAAAGAGTTAATATGCGTAGAGCTATTCGGAGTATTTATCGTGAAATTATCTATCGTCGCATTGCCTACGATATTATTCAAGCTGCTTCCTTCAAAATCAGCATTGATGTTCATGCCAAAGTTTGTATTGGCATAATCATTAATCAGCCTTAAAGCATGCGGATTGAAATCTGCCACGTGTCCGTTCAGTCTGATTTTCTTCTTACCACCAATCGCACCATCAAAAGCCATGTCTGCCTTGCAGTTGACATTATCAATCTTCAAACTGCCATCAACATTATCACCGTTTTTATTTGCTGAAAATGCTACGTCCTTATACTCCACACCTTTATATATAAGCGACCTGACCGTTCCATCGGCATCCAGCTTGGTCAAGTCAAAAGCCCCTTTGGCGGTCACATCGGCAGCAATCTTTCCCAAGTCATCGTTGCCCGTAACCTCTGCAAGACTGAATCCATCAGTTTTGACTTTTGCATTAAACGACTTCATATCTGTGAAGCCATCAATCTCCAAGTCGCCAAGTCCTGTAGTCACCTTACCGTCAGCATCAATTCCATCTTCATTCAGCTTCAGCAATCCTCTGTAGCCGACATCCCCAAGCACAAACTTATTATTCGGGGCAAGAGCCTCTGCCACCCCAGGATCCACAGCTTGCAAGACATCACCTGCAGCATCGGCAGTTACGCGCAAGTTCTTTATCTCGTTACCTGCCATTTGAAGTGCAATGCCACCGTCGTCAGACTTCACATCCAGACTTCGGAACCTTATATCCTTCCCCACTCCATCCACCGTAGCATCTACGGTCAACGTGTAATCAGGAAGTCTTATACCCTCATTCAGCAAGCCGCATTCCTCTAAATCCTTAATAGCAATCTTCGTGTCGCTAAGCTGTGCGAAATAAGAATCGTTATTCGAATCATACGTCGCCGAAGGAATAGTTATCCTGCAGTCACCTTGCGTCAGAGTGAAATCAGACAGAGAATACTTGCCTTTCTTCAATGCAATAGCCGTGCTTCCACTCATACTGACATTGTTAAACGTCAGTTGCGGATTATTGACCTTGATACTTGAATTGAAACTTTCCACAACCGCTTTCAGACTATCATCGGTCACATGGTTAAGCCTCATCAGTGTTGTCAGATTATTAGCATTCACACCGAAGCTATCGTCGTTGAATGCCACATTGCTATTCTTGATAAAGATGCGCTTAATCGTCAAGTCGAGAGGAGTATGCGTAGTATCTTCCGACGCAAAAGCATCAACAACAAACTGGAAATTAAAATCCTCCTCGCCCACTTTCCTATACACATCAATGTCAGCATCGTATAGTTCCACCTTGTCAATCACTATACGACCATCGCTGATTAACGGCATCAGCTCTATCCTCGAAGCCAGTCTCTCCACATCGAGCATGTTCTTATCATCGCGGTCTTTAATCATAACATCATCGATCACAAGACTATTTGGAATGCCCAGATGAACCTTACCCACGCTTACCTCCGTGCCAAGTTTCTCAGCCAAAGCGTCAGCCACACTGCGTCCGAGGAAGTCTTGAACACAGTCGAAATGAGGCAACACCAAAACAGCTGCGCACAGCAACACCACTGCACCAGCAAATGTAAGCAATATATGTTTTAGAGTTCCTATCTTCGTTGTCGTTAATTCTTTTTGCAAAGATACGAATAAGCGAGTAAAAAACAAAATTTATTTTGATTTTTTCGAGCGAAAGTATCTTCGACAACGTCAAAGATAGTGCAAGTTGAGCGAAATACAAAATAAAAACAAAGTTTTTTATTTTTATTTCCGAAACGCAGCCTATTTTAGACGAAGTTAAGGATACGTTTTTTCTTATAACGCACAAAAAAAATTGCAAAAACGTAGGACTTTTTTTGCAAAACGACTCATATTTGCACGCGCGCGTAATATAATAAGGTATATGCACGCCTTAAATAAACAACCGCCAAACATCCATTTAAGCAGCCCTCCACACCTTAGGTGTTCGGCATGAAACACCTTAGGTGTGGAGGGGAGTAACACCTCAGGTGTGACAGCTGTGACACCTAAGGTGTGAAGGGCTAATATATATGACAAATTATTTGGCTCATAACGAAAGCCGCCCTCTGCACCTCCGACAAGGAGGGAAACGATGAAAGTTGCCTTTAATTTATAGACAGAATGATGGCAGCAATGGCTGTAATGTCACCCACATCAATGCTATCATCACCGTTAACGTCGGCATTGGCTGCGCTCCAAGGCTTTGGCGTTGAGCCGAGTATGTAGGAAGCCACGGCCGTGATGTCGGCAACATCAACCACACCGTCTGTGTTCGCGTCGCCTGGAAGATTTGGATTCACCACATTAGGGTAGTATTCCTCAAAAGTGCTCTCGGCATCAGCACGCGAGTCTTTAATCTGCTCCTCAACAAGCCAGTTTGCATACACTTCAATGTTGGTGTAGTACTTCTTTTCGCTGTCGATGGTATAAGTCTTTTGGTCAGACGCACTGTAAGGATTGAGGCCGTTAGCTATCTCCCAATCGTCAGGCATACCATCATTATCCGAGTCGAATCCAGCAGGGCGTGACGGTGTGTTGAGCATTGGGTATGATGCCTTCGTAGGGTCGTTTTCGCCAGTCTCTGGGTCGTTAATCATGTCGATGATACCTGCAACATTAGCCTTGCTTCCAGTGTGGGAAACCGTTCCATCCTTGCATTCCCGCATGTAACGAAGGTCAACAGAGTCACGCGAGAATGATGCCCCTGCATATTTCAACACCTTGTCGTAAGCAGTCTTTGCGCTATGTGTGGTGATGTATCCAGCAGCTATTGGCTCATCAAGACGCAGACTTACGTGGTCGGTTCCTGAAATATTGGTGTATTCTACGTCACCATAATAGTGCTTGGCATCTGGAATGTATTTTTCGCCATTATACGTGGTAAGGCCAGACTCATAGACAACACCCTTCCAGTCGTAGTTTTCCGCATTAGCCGCTTGCATAAAGTTGCCATTGATAAAGTAACGACTTGCATAGCCCCAATACGTTTCGTAACCCTCTGAATTGCCGTTGTTGGCAACAGATACCTGAGTGACACGAGTACGGTTCTTAGTGCCAGGACCTGCCTTGTAGTAGTTGTTTATCATATTCACGTAACCACCGCCAGGACCACCGTAGCATCCACCTGTTCCCCAGTTATACATGACGCAGTTGCGGAAATCAACCTGCTCTGCCTGCAGGGAGTTCTCATATTTTGTCTTGTCGTAGCCATCCCAGACGTAGCGTGCACCATTGAATCGCGGCACACGATTTTGCATGTGGGTAAGGTAGTTGTGATGGAACGAAGCGCCCTTACCGCCCCATATACCACCGTATGAGTGTTCGCCCTTGCTGTGACCTGGATTTGCGAGAGCCTCACCAAGCGTACACCATTGCATGGTGAAGTCGCGGTTGTCGTAGAACGAAGCTATCTCGTCGATGCTCCACGAGAATGAACAATGGTCGAGGATGATGTTCTTGTGGCGACGTCCCCACGTTGCATCTGCGCCATCATTCACATCCTTCAGCTGCGAACGACGAAAACGAATATATCGGCAGATGACATTATCGCAGCCTGTAAAGACCACGGTGCGATAACGAATAGTGATACCATCGCCTGGGGCTGTCTGACCAAGAATGGTGGTGTTTGAACCTATTGTAAGGTCTGATTTGAGGTCAATGTATCCAGCAACGTCGAAGACTACGATTTTCTTCGATGTGCCACTGACGGCAGTACGGAACGACCCTGTGCCAGAGTCGTTGTGATTTGTCACATGGTTCACAGTACCACCCCGGGCGCCGGGGGTGAAGCGTCCGAAGCCTTCTGCTCCAGGGAATGCAGGAGCAGACTCAAACTGTGCGAATGCATTGATGCTCATAAAGAGCATGGTAAATAAGATTGCTTTTTTCATTATTATAGGATTTTTTATTGTAATTCGATGTCTCGAGGGAATGATTTGTTAGTATGCTACGTACTTCCACAGATCGCGGATTCGCTTCTCTGGGTCCCAGCGATTGGCGAATGTCCACGAAGCCGTAATATCAAAATGCTGCAGTCCTTTCTTCGCATCATCGAGGTTATTGTTCATCCAAGCACCATGTCCACCCTCGCGCGTACATCCAAAGTAATATGTGCGTAGTCCCCACGGACATGGGTCGAGCACTTTATCAGAATAAGCATAACAAATGTTTGTGTCGAGTATATTGCTACTCATATGGCAACCAATCAAATAGAATTG
>JAUNQM010000194.1:0-3461 GCA_030536165.1 Prevotellaceae bacterium
CTACAAAATGGGTTGAGAGTACAAATGCAATAGGGATACTTTGTATTTCTGGTCGTAATGGTGGAACTTTTGCACAAAGAGATATTGCTTTTAAGTTTGCAAACTGGGTTTCTGTCGAATTCGAACTCTATCTTGTCAAAGAGTTTCAGCGTTTGAAAGAGGAAGAACAAAAACTTATTGGTTGGACAGCAAAACGCGAACTTTCAAAGATAAACTATCGCATTCATACAGATGCTATTAAACAAAACATTATTCCAGACGAGATAGACACATATCACAAATCACTTATCTATGCTGAAGAAGCCGACGTGCTCAATGTTGCTATGTTTGGTATGACAGCAAGGGAATGGCGCGATGCTAATCCTGATAAGAAAGGAAATATTCGTGACTATGCTACTATCAATGAACTTATTTGTCTGTCAAATATGGAAAATCTCAATGCCGTATTTATCAACGATGGACTTCCTCAGTCAGAGCGACTGATAAAGCTGAACCAAATAGCAATACAGCAGATGAGAATATTGAGTGAAACGGCAAATCACAAATATTTGAAATAATATTGAAACATCGTAATAAAAAAATACCTTAATATATTGTTTCCGTTGAATTATTTTTGTTATATTTGCAGCGGAAAACATATAAAAACAAGATTCTACAAATTTTATTTATCAACCTTTTAAAAAACAAATCGTATTATGAAGAAGATTATGTTCGTTGTAATGGCTTTTGCAGCCATTTGTTTTACATCGTGTGGTAACAAGGCAAACTCTGCAGCAGCTGAAGGCGACACAACTGGTGTTAAGACTGAAATTGCTCCAGTTGAAGAACTTATCAGTGGCATTCAAGAAGCAGTAGCAGCTGGTGAACAAGAAGGTACAGGTGCAGCTGTAGCAAAGATGGAAGAGGCTATTCGTCTTCTCGTTGAAGAAGGAAAGACTGAAGAGGCTCAGACTTACATTGCTAAGCTTAAGGAGTACATCGCAGAGAACCAGGATGCATTGGCAAATGCTGGTGAAGACATCAAGAAGTGTGTTGAGGCTATTCCAGGAAATGCTGAAGAAGTAGTAAAGAGCATTGGTGCTGCTGTTGAAGGTGAGGCTGCAAATGTTGCAAACGAAGCTGTAAACGCTGTAGAAGAAAAGGCTAATGAAGTTGTTGATGATGCTAAGGCTAAGGTAAACGAGGCTGTTGAAGCTGAAAAGGCAAAGGCTCAGGAAAAGGTAAACGAAGCTAAGGATGCAGCAAAAGCAAAGGCTAACGAGGCTATCAACAATGCAGCTAACGACTTGAAGAAAGGTTTAGGCATTTAATTTGGTTATAGGTTGCTGTTTTAATAAATATATACAACCTAAATAAAAACAACTAAAACAAATGTTTGCACCGTTCTCTCATCCGGTTTATGTAATGGTAAAGCCAGTGGGAGCAAAGTGTAATCTGCGGTGTAAATATTGTTATTATTTAGAGAAGGATGCAATGTATCCTTCTCTTTTTTTTACTGAAAAGCAGATGAGCGAGGAATTGCTTGAGACTTTCATCAAGCAATACATTGAGTGTCAGTCGCAACGTGAGGTAATGTTTATCTGGCATGGTGGTGAGCCTCTATTGCGCGGACTTGACTTCTATAAAAAAGCAATTCATTTGCAGCAACAACATGCCCGAGGTCATGTGATTGATAATTGCATACAGACCAATGCAACTTTATTGAATGAAGATTGGTGTAAGTTCTTTGCCGATAATCATTGGCTTGTTGGAGTAAGCATTGATGGTCCCGAACATCTGCACAATGAATATCGTAAATATGTCGGTGGAATCGGCTCTTTTGACAAAGTAATGTATGGTATTGAACTGCTCAATCAATATAATATAGAGTGGAACGTGCTTGCAACTGTCAATAATATTACAGCCCAGCATCCAGTAGAATGTTACGACTTTCTCACTAATCTCGGCACTCAGTTTCTACAGTTTACGCCAGTTGTAGAACGCATGTCGGCTGATGGAATGTTAGCGAGTAGCGATTACTATTCAGATAAACTTACTTCTTTTTCAGTTTCACCCGCTGAGTGGGGGCATTTTATGATTCAAATCTTCGACCGTTGGGCAAGCGGTGATGTGGGTAAAGTGTTTGTGCGCACAATAGAAGACTTGCTTGCTAACTGGTGTGGAGTGGCTCCAGGCACTTGTGCTTTGGCTGAATCGTGCGGTTATAATGCCGCAATGGAATGGAATGGAGACGTCTTTTCGTGCGATCATTTCACGTTTCCGCAGCATCGCATAGGCAATATAAACGAAAATACGCTGACTGAATTAGTCTTTGGCGAAAAACAGTCGTCGTTTAGAAAGCGCAACCCCGACTGCTTGCCACGTCAATGCAAAGAGTGTAAATGGTTGAAAATATGCAATGGAGAATGCCCACGCAACCGTTTTATGGCTAACGGTGATGACTTTCCAACGAATTACTTGTGTGAAGGATATAGAAAGTTTTTTGCACATGTTGAACCGTATATGAACCTTATGAAATCTTATATCAGCGAAGGTCGAGACCTTCCAGAAACCTTGAAACTATGAAACGACACATTATTATATACATATTTATATTGCTCTCCACTAACTCCTTTTCGCAGGAGTCGGCTGTGCAGCACACATGGCAGGACGACTTTGATGCGTTTTCAGAAGTGGAGGACTTCGACAATGAGAACTGGCAGGATGTTTACGACGTTCTCGAACATCTGTCAAAGAATCCGATTCCTATCAATACTGCCACCAAAGAAGACCTGCAGCAGATACCTTTCCTTACTGAAAAGCAGATTGAGGACATACAATATTACATCTATCGTTACGGGAAAATCAAGTCTATGAACGAACTCATAATGATTGAGTCGTTAGGTTACGAGGCGCGACGATTGCTTTTAAATTTTATTACTATTGACGAAAAAAAGCCGATTTCAACGGTAAATCTTTCAAATCTTCTAAAGTATGGAAAGCACGAATTAGCCTTTACCGCACGCGTTCCTCTCTACGAAAGAAAGGGCGACAAAGAGGGATATTTAGGCTACAAATACCGTCATTCGTTGCGGTATGATTATAACTACGGGCAACGGATTCGCTTTGGTTTTGTCGGGTCAAACAGTTCTGGCGAACCATTCTTTGACAGGAATACTATGGGCTACGACCATTACAATTATTATTTCATACTCAAAGATATAGGAGCAATCAAGTCGCTTGCACTCGGCACTTACAAAGTCTCGTTCGGCATGGGACTTGTCGTTTCCAACGGTATGAGCTTTGGTAAGATGGCTTCACTTACGTCGTTAGGTCGCACAAACAATAATATTCGTCCGCATGCTTCGCAGTCGGAAAGCAATTATTTCAACGGCGTCGCAGCTACGGTCGAAGTGATGAAAGGACTTCGCGTTTCTGCCTTCCTTTCTAATCGCAATTTGGATGGAACGCTGACAAAAGAT
>JAUNQM010000194.1:3471-4805 GCA_030536165.1 Prevotellaceae bacterium
GCGGTGGAATCAGCGCTTTTGTCACATCGGGTTATCATCGCACCGAGTTAGAATATAGCAAAAAAGGTAATACGAACGAGAAGACTGCGGGCGGAAATATTAGCTATGAATACAAGCATTTGAATGTTGGAGTTACTGCGATTTATTCGCATCTCGACCGCAAACTAAAGCCAGACACGTCGGCGTTGTATCGTCGATATTATCCGCAGGGCACTGATTTCTTCAATATTGGAGCTAACTACGCGCTGAAGTTCAGTCATTTGTCGTTTGCAGGCGAGGTGGCTATGAACCGCGATAATGCGATTGCGACTATCAACAAACTTGCATATCAACCGTCGTACAAGCTGAAGTTGATGGCTCTGCAACGCTTCTATTCTTATAAGTATAACTCACTATACGCTAATAGTTTTGGCGAGAATAGCCGCGTGCAAAACGAAAGCGGAGTCTATCTCGGTGCTGAATGGAGAGCCACCGACAAATGGACATTGCTGGCTTATACCGATTGGTATTATTCGCCGTGGGCAAAATATCTTGTCTCGGAGTCATCGCATGGCTGCGATAACCTCATTCAGGCTACCTACACGACACAAAACGTCAAGTTTTCTATGCGCTATCGTTTCAAGGTAAACGAGAAAGACACTACTGGCACAAAGACATTAGGCAAGAACTATCAGCACCGACTGAAGCTCACTTGCGACTACTTGATGGGACATCCGTTGACCATGAAGACTCAGATTGACGGCTCGTTGATAAGTTTCGGTGAGAATGAAAAAGGCTATATGATAGCACAAAGTATGAACTACGACAATCGTCGTCACTTCAGGCTGAGCGCTTTAGCGGCGTATTTTAACGCCTCCGACTATTCGGCGCGCCTTTATGCCTACGAAAAGAATGTGAACTACACGTTTGTTTTTCCTTCGTATTATGGTGAAGGTATGCGACTTATGGCGTATGCACAATACTATATAAAGGACAAACTGCAGGTTGCTGCAAAAGCAGGTTTTACGAAATATTTCGACCGTGAAACAATCGGTAGCAGTTATCAGATGATAGATAAATCCTACCAGACTGACATTGATTTTCAGGTAATTTGGAAATTCTGAGGTCGGCGGAAAAAGAATTTTTGTTGCGTTATTTCGCTTTAGATGCTGTGTTTGATGCATATTTTAGCCCTTCACACCTCAGGTGTTTTCTGTGTCATACCTCAGGTGTGAATGGTAGTAACACCTTAGGTGTAACGTCAGTGACACCTAAGGTGTGGAGGGCTAAGAAAAGGGATAAGTAGGGATTGTCGTTTAATTCAACGAAATTGATATGTATTACCGAGGGTAGTC
>JAUNQM010000195.1:0-4545 GCA_030536165.1 Prevotellaceae bacterium
CGCTGGTTTGTGGCATGCCTCCTCTACTTGTTCTTTGTCTGACCTTTCCACACCATAGGTGTTTTCCTTGTCATACCGAAGGTGTTTCCGTTGTCATACCTAAGGTGTAACTACCCCTCACACCTAAGGTGTGAAAAGCTAAACACCTAAGGTGTGAAGGGCATAGATAAGAATTAAGCTTTATGGGTATCAAGGATAAGGCTTATTTTCCCTTATTTTTTCCCCGCAAGAAGTCCTCTACAATATCTACAGCACTATCGACCATCATCAGACATGGACGCTGACGATAATATTCTGCCGTGCGTTCGTCTGGCTTGTCTGTTATCGTTGCATCCTTGCGCAACTGCAGTAATTCGCTACACTTGATGCTCCCGTTTTTCTCGCGAAAACGCTCTGCGGCAGCTTGTATTGTGTGATAGTTGTTTTGCTTCTGCATAGCATCAGAAGCGTCGGTCTGACCTGTTTCCAAGCCCAAAACCATTGCTGCACCACAAAAAGCGCCACATGTTTCGCGCATCCTTCCGATGCCTCCACCGAATGACGATGACAGTTTCAAGGCTGTCTCAAAAGGAATTCCATAGTCGTCAGCAAATGCACAGAAAACGGATTGCGAACAGTTATAGCCTTTAAGAAAGAGCTCGCGTGCAAGTTCTTTGCGACTTTTTTCGTTATTGAGTTGCATGGTCATACGCGTATAATCGTAGTTAAAGATGTGGATAGTGTTTGCCTCTTTGAATCCGAGCGAAAGGTATAAAGCCTTTGCGCTGTTATTTTCAGGGTCGCATGCCAACGTAATGGCTGGTATTTCTGTCTGCTTGGCGTGGTCGATGGCTGATTTTAGCAGAAGTGTTCCGATGCCTTTATGGCGTTCCTCCTCGACTACCGCCAGCGAGTCAATATAATATTCGCCAGCCTGCGTCTCTGCATCTTGGGTAAGGATGTCGCCAATCATAAAGTCTTTCAGCAGTTTGTATGTGTTGCGTCGGCGCTCTTCATACTCAGTTCCATCGTAGAAGATAACACATCCTACAACCTTTCCGTCATCTTCTGCCATAAGCGCATTCTTCCAACTGTAAAGAGTGTCTTCACGCTGGCAAGCTTTGACTGTGGCTTCACGTTGCGCGTCAGGACAATTGTCAATATGCATTGCCATAAAGAAGCCTGATGCAAGAAAACTTGCATCGTCAATGTTTGCTTTGCGAATTGTTACTGACATTAATATAATTTACGGATTTACAGATTTTATGCTTCAGAACTTTTACTCGTCTTCTGCAAACAGCGGGTCTTCAGGCTCGATGAGTATTGGCTTCTGCTGGTTTGCCTTTAATATCTTTGCTGGAACGTATTTGTTTGGCACAACCAAACGGAACATGTATTCACGGAACCAGCGTGCCGACATTATCAGGCAGCCTTTGTTTTCGCCCCATGTTGCGCCCCAAGAGTTTTCTACCTTCCACTTCAACGGCTTGCCGTCGGCATCAATGTCAACAGCCGTAAGCGTCATGGCGTGTGTTGAGCCGCTGTCGAATGTAGAAATACGCTCGGCTTTATTCATTGGGAATGTGGTTCCGAAGAGTGACGCATAGTCGAAGTTCTCTGTGTCGGCATAGCCACGAGTCTTGTCGAGGAGCTTATTCACGTCGTAAGAACTGTACATCTTATGCCCATCCTTTAGCGCAGCAATAGCCATCTGCTCAATGTCTTCCATCGGCAGGTTGATGTATTTCCAGTTGTGTCCATCGTATGTGTGACGGTCATATTCCACTTCGTAAGTCTTGTAATATTCACGTCTTGGGTCGTTCATAGCCATGATGAAAGTGCCGTTAAGGCTTTCACCGACAGTCTCTTTGTAGAAACTCATCGGAGTATATTGCTTTGCAGGAAGCGGCTTTCCCTTTTTGTCGGTGAAGGCGTATGTGAACTCCGTTGGTGGCTCACCGTAAAGCATAGTTAGCATGTGGTATATCTCGCCCAGCATACTTGTTTTCTCTGCGCTAATCTCTTTGTTTTTCTTTCCGTCGGCAACCATCTTACGAAGTTTCAATCCATATTCGCGAAGTTTAGAACCAAGTAACTGACGCATGCGCGAGGTGCTTTCGGCCGAGAAAGTTTCAGGCATTACATCCTTTGGCACAAGACCATATTTCTCGGTGAGATCGGCAATTCCGCAGAAAGTTCCACCGTCGCCGATAGGTGATCTGAAGAAGAAACGCACGCGCACGTCTTCAATAGGTTTGTTGGCTGTTTCGATTATTCCTTCAAGGAAAAGATTCGACTTTTCGAGCAGGTCGTAGAAGGTAAGGTATGCCTGTGAATATTCCACCTTGAGTGAGTCGGTCTTCAAGGCGAAATCAGAACGCAGGACATTTAGTCCGCTGAACATCCAGCAACGTCCAGAACTCTTTTGGTTCTCGATGCTTTGCGACTTGGTTTCTACATTGAAATATGTATTCAACTTAGCCTGATTCTTATGATTGACGGCAATAAGGTCGATGGAGTTGGCTTGGATGGCATTTGAAAGTGCACGGTCAGCCACGCTCATCGACTGTGATTCACGGAATTGTTTCAGCATGGCTTCGGTTATCGCTCCCTGTGCAAATGCAGAAGTTGCAAGCAGCCCCATGCTTAATGTAAGAAGTATTTGTTTCATGTTTTGCGAATTAACTGTTGTATGTTGATTTCGATATTTCGAGGTTTCGATGTTTCAAGGATTGTGTTTTTTAATTTGCTCCAAGTCCTTTTTGCAAGAACTCTATAAATGCGTCGATATCCTCATCATAGCTGCGAGGGTCGGTCAGAACCGTCTCGTTGGCATCAATGAGCACATAATAAGGCTGTGCGTTGGCTCCATATTTTTCTTGTTGCAGCTTGCTCCACTTCTCACCGATAGGTGTGCCATCTGCATCTTTTCTACGGTCGTCAACGTACAAAGTAACGACGATGTATTCCTCTTCCATCAGTCGTTTTACCTCAGGATTAGTGAACACGGCAGCCTCCATCTTACGACAATTCACGCATCCGTAGCCTGTGAAGTCGATAAAGATTGGTTTGCCCTGCTTCTTCGCAGCATCAAGGGCTACATAATAGTCTTCGAAATGATGCTCGTTGAGGTTCTGTTCCATTGGTGGAAGGAAGGCGCTCACCTGCTTCAGAGGTGCTCCGTTAAGTCCAGGAATGAGGTAGATGGTAATCACAGCACCTATCAAAGTGACAATAAGTTTTAGTATTAATGCCTTTCTGCTTTTCACTATCGTATAGATGCCATAGATAGCCATAGCACCGAAAATGGCAATCCAAAGCACGATAAACAGAGTGCGAGGAAGTATGCCCCAGCCGTAAGCCATGTCTGTTACAGACAGGAACTTCAAGGCAAATGCAAGTTCGATAAATGCCAGTGATACCTTTACCACGTTCATCCAACTACCAGACTTAGGAATTGCCTTGAGCCAGTTAGGGAACATGGCGAAGAATGCAAACGGAATAGCAAGTGCGAGGGCAAAGCCAAGCATGCCGATTGTAGGTGCAAGTATCTCGCCCGAAGCGGCTACGGTAACTAAAAGAACTCCTATAAGCGGACCTGTGCATGAGAAACTTACAACCACAAGCACCAATGCCATAAGAAGGATTGAGAGGTAGGAGTTGAATGTGGAAAGCAATGAACTCTTGCCTTTTGCAGCCTGACTTCTGCTTGTTGCCATGTTGTCAATCTTGTTTCCCCACGAATCAGGCAGTTTGATTTCAAACAATCCAAAGAACGACAATGCAAAAACTATGAGCAATACTGCGAAGAAGATATTGGCTATAGCGTTAGTAGCAAGTTCGTTCATTGCGGCAGCACCGAATATAAGAGTTACAGCAAGACCTAAGATCAAGTAGATAACAACAATCGACAGACCGTAGGTTACGGCTTCTCGTATTGCTTTTTTCTTATCCTTGTTGCGCTTCAAGAAGAAGCTTACCGTCATAGGAATCATAGGCCATACACAAGGTGTGAGCAAGGCGAGTAAACCGCCAATGAGTCCTGCGATGAAGATAGGCCAAAGTTCTGTGCTTTCTTCGGTTTCACCGTTATTTTTCCCTTGTGTGAACGAAGCTGATTCGTACTTGCAGTTAACCTTTGTAGGTGGCATACACATCTCGTCGTTGCACGTGCCATATTCCAGGTCGCAATCGAGTTTATAATCCTCTTTTGTCTGCTTTATTTCTTGTATGAAAGTCACGCTGTCCTCAAAATAAGTGACATCCATGCCAAACATATCGTCGAATACCGTCTGCTCCTTGCCTTCGGCTTTCAGTGTGCCTACAAGTTCTATGCCTTCAGCAGTATTAACCGTTAAGGTTGCCCAAATAGGGCCGCTGCAGTCTTCGTTGTTGCAAACGGAATATACATGCCATCCTTTGTCAATCTTTGCCTTGAACACTACCTCCTTGCCATCGCACGATGTCGTGAACTTGACAGGTTCCATTATCTGTGCAACGGCAAGCGTTGCTTGCAAGGCTAATAACGCTATTGAGAATAAATACTTCTTCATGTTATTTTGTTTT
>JAUNQM010000195.1:4555-4791 GCA_030536165.1 Prevotellaceae bacterium
CAAATAGTAACTCGTAAATTGTCAAATAGTAAATTACTTCATCCTTTCTTATGACGATTAGCACGTTCCTTGCGGTAACGAGCCTTTTGCAAAGCCGACCCGCTGCCATGAGCGCCGGTTATGTACTTCTTTTTCTTGGCTTTTGTCTTTACCTTTCCTTCGTTGGGATTAGGTGAATCACCGCCTCTGCCCCATACTATTCCACCATTGGCTATAATCTTGTCAATGTCTTTTCC
>JAUNQM010000196.1 GCA_030536165.1 Prevotellaceae bacterium
CCTTAGGTGTTTCCGCTGTCATACCTAAGGTGTTACCACCTCTCACACCTAAGGAGTGAAAAGCAAAACACCTAAGGTGTGAAAAGACGGAATAAGTCTCGTGCGTACGCGTTATATTATAAGGTGTATGCGTAATTTACCCTAAAGTCTAAAGAGTGAGAAGTTTACGCTGCCGTATTCGCGGTGCTCGATGAAGTTGGGATTGGCGCTGAAGTCATAGTCTTTGCCATGTTCAAGCACGAACAATCCTCCTTCTTTTAGCAACCGGTGTTCGTCGGTGCGGAGGACTAAATCGGGTAGGGTAGCAAGGTTTTCAAGTTTGTAAGGTGGGTCGGCAAATATGAAATCAAACTGAATCTTGCATGCTTTGATGAAGCGGAACACGTCGCCGCGTATCGGCGTGCAGTTCTTATCGGCAAGTTTTTGCAGGCATTGCGTTATAAAGCGGTGGTGGTCACGGTCTTGCTCAACGCTTATCACCTGACTGCATCCGCGAGAAAGAAGTTCGAGGCTTATGCTGCCTGTGCCTGAGAAAAGGTCGAGGGCGGTGGCGTCTTCGAAATCGATATACTGACGGACAACGTTGAAGATGTTCTCTTTAGCGAAGTCGGTGGTAGGGCGTGCCTTGAAAGAGCGTGGCACGTCGAAACTGCGTCCTTTGTATTTACCCGTGATGATTCTCATGGCATGGCTGATATGATGCTTCTGGCGATAAGGAATATCAGAAGCAGGATTATTGCGACAAGTATGATGTTGACGAGTCGTTTTGTAGTAGGAGTGTTGAGGCGTTTAGGACTCATGTTAAGTTGTAAATTGTAAGTTGTAAATTGAGGCCTACCCCTAACCCCTCCCCATAGGAGGGGAACTGGGCTCTCCCCTACGGGGGGAGATGGAGGGGGCATGTAAATAGTAAATTACATCAGTCCTCGTTTCTTTGCTTCGTCGGTAAGCATTTCCATGAGGGCTTCGCGCTCATTAGGCACTATGCCGTCGAGGATTGCATCCTTCATTATCTTCTTCAGTTCGCCAACAACCCTGCCTGGTTCGAGGCCGAATATTTGCATAATCTCATCACCATCAATGCAAGGCTGGAGCAGTCGCTTGTAGTCTTTCTCCTTTAGGTCGGCAAGTTTCTCACGCACGATGCGGAAGTTTTCGAGAAACATCTTCTTGCGCACGGAGTTTTTGCTCGTGATGTCGGCCTCGCAGAGTGTCATGAGGTCGTCGATGTCGTCGCCTGCATCGCTGAGAAGACGGCGCACGGCACTGTCGGTGACTTTGTCGTCGGCAATGTTTATCGGGCGCATGTGGAGTGATACAAGTTTCTTCACATACTTCATCTGCTGGTCGAGTGGTAGCTTTAGGCGACGGAAGATGTCGGGCACCATGCGTTCACCCACAAGGTTGTGGTTGTGGAATGTCCAACCTAAGTTATTGTCCCATTTCTTTGTCTTTGCCTTGCCTATGTCGTGGAGTAATGCGCTCCAACGCAGATAGAGGGGTGAGTCAGTGACTTTTGCCACATTATCGAGCACTTCGAGTGTGTGGTAGAAGTTGTTTTTGTGAGTGCGACCGTTCTTTACGTCTGTCTTTTGAAGTGCGCTGACTTCCGGCAGTATAAGTTCGAGTAGGCCGCAACGTTCCAGTTCCACGATGCCGATGCTTGGCTCATTGCACATCAGTATCTTGTTCAGCTCGGTCATGATGCGCTCGCCACTGATAATCTTTATGCGCTCGCGGTTGCGGTAGAGGGCGTCGAATGTCTCATCGTCGATGCGAAACTTCAATTGTGTTGCAAAGCGCACGCAACGCATCATGCGCAAAGGGTCGTCGGAGAAAGTGACGTCAGGGTCGAGCGGAGTGCGGATGATTCCATCTTCCATATCGTAGAGTCCTTCGAATGGATCGACGAGTTCGCCGAAGCGGTCTTTGTTGAGGCAGATGGCAAGTGCGTTGATGGTAAAGTCGCGACGGTTTTGGTCGTCTTCGAGTGTGCCATCCTCTATGATTGGCTTGCGTGAATTTCGCTGGTAGCTTTCGCGTCGTGCACCGACGAATTCAATCTCTGCATCGAAACCGCGAACCTTCAGCTGTGCTGTGCCGAAGTTTTTGAATACTGATAAGTTTGCCTTTCGCCCAATCTTTTTCTTCAATGTCTCTGCAAGAAGTATGCCTGGACGCTCTGCACCGATACATACCACATCAATGTCGTCGGATGGGCGCTGGAGGAAGATGTCGCGCACGTATCCACCGATGACGTAACATTCAAGATGCAGTTCATCTGCAGTTGTGCCTATCAGATGAAAGACATCCTTGTCGAGAATCTGTGATAGTTCTTCGTCAGAATAGTTCTGAAACATATTACAATAGCGAAAGCGTGTAGAGATAAATAACTACGGCTGGGAATGCCATAAGCGTGGAGTCGAAGCGGTCGAGCATGCCTCCGTGTCCAGGAAGAATATTTCCGCTGTCTTTGATGCCTAATGTGCGCTTGAAAAGCGACTCAACAAGGTCGCCGAAAGTGCCAAACACCACAACCACGAGTCCCATTCCCATCCATTGTGGTATGGTAAGTATATTCTTTGTCTGTTCGTAGTTGCCAAGCAGATATCCTATAAGCGCAGCTGCGATGAACACTAACACAGCACCGCCGATGCTGCCTTCCCAACTCTTCTTTGGCGAGATACGAGGGAAGAGCTTGTGCTTGCCAAGCAATGAACCGCAGCAATAAGCGCCAGCGTCATTGAGCCATAGGAATACAAATACGCATAATGGCAGTACGCATGAGAAAGCAGGTTCGCCGTTGGCAGCAGGGAACGCTAATATATTTATCGTTGAAAGCGGCAAGGCTATCCACATCTGAGAAAGCATTGTGTATGCCCATGTGTCAACAGGTTGTGGGTTCTTGGCAAAGAGCTCTGCTATTATCAGATAGATGACAGTAATTAAGTAAGGGATAAATACAGCCGTTGGTGTCAGTTCACTGCAGAATCCTGCTACAGCGAAGAAAAAGTAAACGCCTGCTACCGTAGAGATAAAACGGTTAGTGTTCACGTTTTCCTGTTCGTTTACCAAGCCTGTGTATTCCCATATTGATAGTCCTGTCACAATGGCGAAAAGCAATAGCATGGCTGCTGCATTAAGAAACGAGCATACGACTGCTGCCACAAATAGGGCACCTGTTATTGTTCTTACGATTAGATTATTCATCTTGCTTATAATATAATAATGTGCAGGGAGACTATGCGTTCTGCTGCTCCTGTGCCTCTGGAGTTTCTTCAGCCTGAGTTTCTTCTGGTTTGTTGTCCATGATTTCTTCTGAACGCGACACAAACGGACGCTTGCCAAATATGGCTTCTACATCGTCGGCAAATATTACTTCGCGGTCGATGAGTACTTGAGCCAGTTGGTTGTGTCCCTCTTTGTGCTCACTCAACATTTGCTTTGCACGTGCATACTGCTCTGCAATCATTGCCTTAACTTCTTGGTCAATAAGTTCTGCCGTTGCTTCAGAATAAGGTTTCTGGAACGAATACTCCTGATTGTTGTAATAGCAAAGGTTAGGCAACTTGTCGCTCATACCTACATATGCAACCATCGCATAAACTTGCTTTGTGGCACGTTCAAGGTCATTCATTGCACCTGTTGAGATGTGTCCTGTAAAGAGTTCTTCGGCTGCACGACCACCAAGAAGTGCACAAATCTCGTCGAGCATTTGTTCTTTTGTGGTAATCTGACGCTCTTCTGGGAGATACCATGCTGCACCGAGGGCATTGCCGCGAGGCACAATAGTCACCTTGATAAGTGGGTCGGCATGTTCGAGGAACCATGAGAGTGTGGCATGTCCTGCTTCGTGAAGGGCTATAGCACGCTTTTCTTCTACAGTCATAACCTTTGTCTTCTTCTCAAGTCCGCCGATTATTCTGTCAACAGCGTCGAGGAAATCCTGCTTGGTGACAGATTGTTTGCCGTGGCGTGCTGCGATTAGTGCAGCCTCATTACATACGTTAGCAATGTCGGCACCCGAGAATCCCGGGGTCTGACGTGCAAGCAGTTCAACATCTACAGAGTTGTCGAGCTTTATCGGTTTTAGATGTACTTGGAATACTTCTTTTCGCTCGTTGAGGTTTGGAAGGTCAACATGAATCTGACGGTCGAATCGTCCAGCACGCAGCAGAGCCTTATCGAGCATGTCGGCACGGTTTGTAGCAGCAAGTATTATCACTCCGCTGTTGGTGCCGAAGCCGTCCATTTCTGTAAGCAACTGGTTCAATGTGCTTTCACGTTCATCGTTTCCTCCCATTGAAGGGTTCTTGCTGCGGGCACGACCTATAGCATCAATTTCGTCGATGAAGATGATGCTCGGCGCTTTCTCCTTTGCCTGACGGAACAGGTCTCTTACGCGTGATGCACCAACGCCGACGAACATCTCGACGAAGTCAGAGCCGCTCATTGAGAAGAATGGTACTCCTGCCTCGCCTGCTACAGCCTTTGCAAGCAGAGTCTTACCCGTTCCTGGAGGGCCGACTAACAGTGCTCCCTTAGGTATCTTTCCGCCTAAGTCAGTGTATTTCTTCGGATTCTTGAGGAAATCGACTATCTCCTGTACTTCTTGTTTTGCTTCTTGCTGACCAGCCACGTCCTTAAAGGTAACGTTCATGGTGTTAGTGCCATTGCCATACATCTTGGCTTTGCTCTTGCCAACAGAGAACACACCGCCGCCTGCACCACCGCTAAACTTGCGCATGAGCAGTATCCAGATGCCGAAGAAGAGTATGATAGGCCC
>JAUNQM010000197.1 GCA_030536165.1 Prevotellaceae bacterium
ACGAAACACCTGAGGTATGACAAGCTAAACACCTTAGGTGTGACGAGGATGGGAAAAGGATGCGAAGGAGTGCGTTTTGGTAAGGACCTGAGTATGAATACAAAAAAGCCCACCGCTCAATAATGAGCAGTGGGCTTTTCCCCCTCCTTTCGGGAGGGGTTAGGGGTAGGCTGCGGCTTTAGAATCCGATTGAGACTCCGAAGTTGAGCACGCGCTGGTTCATGTATGCATCACCAGCCGTGTTGGTCGAGATTTCTGGGTCTTGCTGATACTTGTCGTAGCTTGTCCACGTAAAGAGGTTGTATGCGTTCATGTAGAGACGCAGACTTTCCATGAACTTTGGTGTTGCCTTGCGTGGGAATGTATAGCTGAGATCGACTGTCTTCATACGGATGTACCACGCATCAATGAGCCAGAAGTCAGACATGTATGCCTGTGCACTGTTGACTGTTGATGGGTTGGTAGTGAGGCGTGGGAAGTCGATTTCCTCGCCGTTGTAGTAGCGTTCTTCCGTCCATGCCTTCTGATGCAATGGCTGGAACTGCGACTTAAACGGTTCGATACCAGTGCCGACAACCGAGAAACTGTAGTTGAACGAACCCTGGAAGAGGATGCTGAGTGAAAGTCCCTTCCAACTGCCGCCGATGGTAAGACCGAGGGTAGTATTAGGCAGGTTTGGCTTTCCGATTGCCATCTTGTCGTAGTCGTCGATGGTTCCGTCTTGGTTGAGGTCTTCATACTTGAGGTCACCTGCCTGCACAGGTACGTCAGTGTTAGGCACTGCTGGTGCAGCAGGGTCGTTATTATTTATGAGAGCTATGTCCTCTGGAGTATAATAACCTATCCAGTGGTATCCGAACTGCTGTCCAATAGGTTTACCTGTAGAAGCGAGCCACGGATAGCGCTGCTGAGCCTCTGCCTGGTATTCAATCTTGTTCTTTGCGTAAGAGAACACAAAGTTGGTGTTGAACGTGAAGTCGCCCCACTTGTCGTGGAAACCGAGCTGACCGTCGAAACCTTGATTGCGAGTGCGTGCCACGTTGATTGGCGATGTGCCGATACCAAGCATCGTAGGTATGTCGGAACGATATACGAGCTGGTCGTAGCGCTTGTCGTAGAAGTAGTCGATGGAGAACGTCACCTTGTTAAAGAGGTAGAGGTCGAGACCGAGGTCGAACTTCTTTGCCTTTTCCCAAGTCACGTTGTCGTTGCCGATAGCACCTTCGCGATAGCCTGTGAATTCAACCGAACGGTCGCCAAACCAATAGCTGCTGCCGACTTCATACACCTGATTGTAGAGGTAGCGGTCGCCCATTGCCACGTCGGAACCAACGAGACCATAGGATGCACGGAGTTTCAACATGTCAACATTCTTGCCAAACGTCTTCTGGAACCACGGTTCTTCGCTGATAACCCAACCTGCACCGACTGCTGGGAACAAGCCGAAGCGATGCCCCTTAGCGAAACGGTCGGAACCGTTGTAGGCGGTGTTGATGTCGAGGAGATAGCGATTCTTGTACTTATAGCTGACCTTGAGGGTAAGTCCCGAGAACTTCTCTGGCACCTTCTGACCAGAACTTTCAAGCGTAGTAGATTCACGGTTGTAAAGGAGCATTGCGCTGACATCGTGCACTTCGTTGAACACGCGCTCGTAGTTGATTGATGCCTGGAGGTTGAGGTCCTTGCGAGCCATGTTGTTTCCAGCCGTCACTGCGTATGTTCCGTTCGTATAGACGTTGTCAGGGTTGATGTTATAGACATACTGAGGGTTTCCGTTTGCATCTACCCCATTCTGTGCAGCATGATACGAAGGGAAGTCGCCACGCCATGCCGAACGGTAGTTTTCATCTATCGTAGAGTAAGCCAGACGAATGTTGCTCGACAGACCTTTGGTTATGAAGTCCATCTTCCAGTTAGCGTTGTAGAGCAGGTTGTTGTCGATGCGGCGAGTGCGGCGATAGCCAGAATTGGCAAGTCGTGCATTGAGCGTAGGACGCTTCGTGTTGGTATCATATAGGTATGCCCAAGTGCCGTCAGGATTGATGACTGGTGCTGAGTATGGGTGCATCTCCTCCCAGTTGTAGATAGTACCTGTGGCATTGAGGTTATAAGGCTCGTTAATATTCATGAAACGCGATGTGATATCAAGTCGCATCGAGAGGTTCTTTGTCACCTGGAAGTCGAGGTTTGAGCGATAGTTGAAACGGCGGTAGAAGTAGTTAGAGTTCACGTCGTCGTTCTTCTCGCCAAAGTCGCGCACGAGACCGTTCTGGGTGAAATAGCCTACAGACACGAAATACTTCAGGCGGTCAGTACCACCAGAGACATCGACATTGGCGTTGCTCTGCTGGGCAGTCTTCTTGAAGATTTCGCTGTACCAGTCAACATCAGGATAGGCATACGGGTCGTCGCCGAGGCGGTAATGCTCAAGGGCAACGTCCGACACCTTGTCAGGATAACCTGTGCGGATGCCAGTAACAGGGTCAACATTGATAAGGCCGTCGTTCTCGTAAGCCTGACGCACGAGCTGTGCAGTCTCATACGAGCCGAGGAAATTCGGTGTGCGGACAGGCATCTGAATACCAGTCTCAAGGCGCACGTTTATCTTCGGAGTGCCCTCTACACCACGACGAGTTTTTACTACTAACACACCATTGGCACCCTTGATACCATAGATGGCAGTGGTCGATGCATCCTTGAGGATAGATATCGACTCTATTTCGTTCACGTTAATCTGCGAGAGCTGGTCGTAGCTATACTCCACATCATCGACAATGATGAGCGGCTGGTTGCCAGCCGAGTTGAGAGAGGAGACACCACGAATGAAGAAGTCCGATGCATCCTTACCAGGCTGACCTGAACGCTGCTGCGAGAAGAAGCCAGGAAGCTTACCAGCAAGAGTGTTCTGAACGCTGCTGACAGGAACCTTCTGCAGTTCCTTACCATTGATGGCACTGACAGAACCTGTCATGGTGATACGCTTAGCCTGTCCGTAACCTACGACTACGACTTCGTTGATGTCGTTGCCTTCTGGCTTCATCACAACATTAAGATTGTTGCCACGGACCATCACTTCCTTGCTTTCATATCCTACGTAAGTAAAAAGGAGGTACTTGCCCTGCGCTGCCGCAATCTTGAACTTACCGTCCAAGTCGGTGACAGCCGCAGTCTTCGTGCCCTTCACTTTTACGGTTACGCCTATCATCGGTTCGTTGTCGTCGGCTGACACAACTGAACCGGTCACTACATTCTGCGCAAAGGTAGCTGCCATTGCGCTGAAGGCTATCATAAATAATATTATTCGTTTCATACGTATTTATTTCCAATTAGGGTTCTGAACCATATTCCTGTTCTTGTTCACCTCTGTGTAAGGTATTGGATAGAGATACATCTTGTCCGACCAATCTACCTTGAGCACATCGACCACATTATAAACAGTAGAAGTAGAGCTTACGATAATCGACATTCCCTTGAGCGGAGAAGCAAAGATTTTCTCAGCCTCACGCCAACGACGGATGTCGTAATAGCGCTGTTCCTCGAATGCCATTTCAATGCGGCGCTCGTTGTGGATGAACTCGCGCATCTCATCCTTTGTCATATTGACATTGATGCCATACTTATTCTTTTCAGCACCTGTGCCAGCCTCAATACCAGCACGCTTACGGATGTGGACGAGGGCATTGATGACATCGTCGGTTGGACCGTTGACTTCATTCTCAGCCTCAGCAAAGTTGAGCAATATTTCTGCATAGCGGAAATAAACCCAAAGGTCTTTGTGGCTTGCATATTCAGTTGCAGTCTTATGGTCGCCCATGAACTTGCCCATGAAGTAGCTTGTCTGAGAATAGTGACCAGTGCTCGAAGGATTGTTGGCGCCACCAGCATGAGTATCGAGCAGCGTGTTGAGCCACTGCGAACCATTATGCAGGATAGTGTAGTCGAGACGTGGGTCGCGATTGTCGTAAGGATGCTGTGGGTCGTAAGGATACTTAGTGCTCTCACCAATCTTCTTACCGTCGAGCATAGGGAAGGCATCGACGAGGTTCTGGGTAGGGTTTGTGCGACCGTTACCAAGCTTTGAGCCAGTGAATCCGAGAGGACCGTTGTTGGTCTCAACACTCGTGCTCTCCTTGCCGCTGTTGCGGAAGAAAATCATCTCGTAGTTGCTTGCACCCTGATGGTTCAGAAATGCATCACGAAGCGAGTTTTTGAGCTGGAAGAACTTCACACTTGGAGTCGTTGAAGTTCCAGTCTTTCCCTTCGTAGCAATAAACTCGCGTGCAGCATCGGCAGCAAGTTTCCATCTGTTTACATCATAGTCAGTATAGCCAACGTATGGGTTGCCATTCTCCAGCGTCTGTCCGTTGTAGAGAGGGCTGGCAGCATAGAGAAGCACACGAATCTTGAGAGCCTCGCACGCAGCAGTGTTGGCAGCATGGACATAGTTAGATTCAGCCGATGATGTCGGACGGAGGTCGTTCTTTATGGTATCGAGTTCACTAACGATGTAGTTTACGCAATCCTCGAATGTGTTACGAGGAATTTCGAGGTCATCGTTAAGGTCGAACACGTTATCGCCGATAAGAGGGATACCACCATAGCGTTCCAGCAGCTGGAAATAGAAGAAAGCACGAAGGAAACGAGCCTCAGCCTTCATCGACACGTTCAAAGGCTTAACCTCGCCCAAAGCATTAGTGTAGGTAGTGCGATAAGGCACCACATCAATATTGTTGATGAGAATATTACACTTGCGAATAGCCTCATACCAT
>JAUNQM010000198.1:0-3567 GCA_030536165.1 Prevotellaceae bacterium
ACCTTATTATATTACGCGCGCACGCAAATATGAGTCATTCTGCGGAAAAAGTCCTGTTTTTTTGCAATTATTTTTAATGATGCCATAAAATATATATAAAAAAATCCAGAAACACAATGTTGAGTTTCTGGATTTATATCGGTGAAATGGGTATTTTTTACTACATGACTCCTATCCATCGTAACACGTCATTTAGGTTTGCGACTACGAGAAGTAGGATGAGTAATATAAATCCCACATACTCTGCTTTTACCATGAAGTTGTCGGAAGGTTTACGACCTGTAATCATCTCATAAAGAAGGAAGAAGGCGTGTCCACCGTCGAGAGCTGGTATAGGAAGTATGTTCATGAAAGCAAGTATTATGCTCAGCAAAGCTGTCATCATCCAGAAGGTGTACCAGTCCCAAGTGGCAGGGAACATATTGCCAATTGTGCCGAATCCACCGAGAGATTTCACTCCTTCGCCTGAGAATACATACTTCAAATCTGTGACGTAGCCTTTAAGTACGTTGCAACCATAGCGTATTCCGGCAGGGATGCTTTCAAGTAAGTTATACTTTATTTCTGTAGGCTTGAAGTATTGTGCGTAACTTGGACGTCCGACACCTATCTGCATTTCAGGTGTGAGCACGAGTGGGAGGGTTGTAGTGTCGTTGCCGTGAACGTAGCTGAGCATTATTTTGCGGCAAGCGAGCGAGTCACGTGTGGTGGTTGCCACAGTCATCTTGTCAGCGAGACGTCCGAAGATGTCGAGAATCTGGTTCCATGAAGTCACTTCCTTTCCGTTGATGGCTGTGATTATGTCGCCTTTTCTCATCGCTGTCTTGGCTGCTGGAGTGCCTGGAATGATGCTGTCAACGACTGCTGGAACTGTCACGCGCATGAACTGCGGCTCTTCTTTCAGCATGGTAAGAAGGCTCATGTCTTTAGGCATGCTTATGTTTTCTTCCTTGCCATTACGGAGAACAGTTACCATGTCAGCATCGGCTATGGCGCGATATACATCGATGTCGAACTTGACAAATTCTTTTCCGTCGGCCTTGATAGGTAGGTCTCCGTCTCGGAATCCGAGTGACTTTGCTGTCTCGTTGTATTCCATTCCTAATGAAAGGTCGCGTACAGCTACGTAGCTTTCACCCCAATGGAACATGACCATAGAATAGATGAACAGACCGAGAAGGAAGTTCACGAGCACACCACCTATTATAATAAGGAAGCGTTGCCATGCAGGCTTTGAACGATATTCCCACGGCTGTGCAGGCTGCTGCATCTGTTCGGTGTCGAACGATTCATCAATCATTCCGGCTATCTTGCAATATCCTCCGAGTGGTATCCATCCGATGCCGTATGCGGTCTCACTGTTCTTTGGCTTGAACTCGAAGAGATGGAACTTCCAGTCGAAGAACAGGTAGAACTTTTCTACTCTGACCTTGAACAGCTTTGAGAAAAAGAAATGTCCGCCTTCGTGCAGCAACACGAGGAGTGAAATAGAGATTAAGAATTGTAATAATTTGATTATAAATTCTTCCATTGTTATTTATTTTTTGTTCGTCCCGTAGGAGATTCTGAATCAAGTTCAGAATGACGAGTGGGGTTGATTGTTCTTTGTTTTCTAGATTATCTAGACTTTCTAGATTTCCTAGAATTAGATTAAACTTTCTGCTATTCTTCGTGCTTCGGCATCTGACTGGAGATAGACATCATAGTCAGGTGATGGGTCGAATGTGGCACGGTTCATTGTTGTTTCTATGATTTCTGCTATCTGTGGATATGATATTCTGTCGTCAAGGAAAGCATGGTTTACTATCTCGTTGGCAGCGTTGAGTATGCAAGGCATGTTTCCCTTCCGCTTCAAGGCTTCGAATGCGAGTGCAAGACAACGGAACTTGTCAAGGTCAGGTTCGAAGAATTCAAGTGGGTGGCTGAATAAGTTCAGTCGTTCGCCAGTAAGATTCATACGCTGAGGGAATGTGAAGGCATACTGTATAGGCAAGCGCATGTCAGGCACTCCGAGTTGTGCTTTTACGGCACCGTCTTTGAACTGCACAGCACTGTGTACGATTGACTGTGGATGCACGAGCACTTGAATCTGCTCTGGTTGCACACCGAAAAGCCATTTTGCTTCGATGACTTCAAAACCTTTGTTCATCATCGTAGCAGAATCGATAGTTATCTTTGCGCCCATAGTCCATGTAGGATGCTTCAAGGCGTCGGCTTTCGTTACTTTTGCAATCTGTTCCTTGCTCATCAGACGGAATGGACCACCTGATGCTGTGAGCAGTATCTTGTCGATAGGGTTATCGTCTTCGCCCACAAGGCTCTGGAAGATTGCCGAGTGTTCGCTGTCAACAGGAAGTATAGGACAATGATTTTCCATTGCCAATTGGCAGATAAGTTCGCCAGCCACTACGAGAGTCTCTTTATTTGCGAGGCAAATCTTTTTCTTTGCCTTTATTGCGCTGATTGTAGGAGGCAGACCTGCAAAGCCCACCATTGCGGTGAGAACCATGTCGATAGGTTCGGCTTCTACTATCTGGCAAAGAGCATCAGCACCGGCATAAACCTTGATAGGAAGGTCGGCAAGAAGCGATTTGAGTTTTTCATAGTGTGCTTCGTTTGCTATGACCACGGCTGCAGGATTGAACTTGCGAGCCTGCTCAGCAAGAAGTTCCACCTTGTTGTTTGCTGTGAGACAATAGACTTCAAACATGTCACTATGCTCCTCAATCACTTCAAGAGCCTGAGTGCCTATTGAGCCAGTACTGCCGAGTATTGCTATTTGTTTCTTTTGCATGATGTATTCAGTTTAAGTCTAACAAGCCTTCAGGCAAATTGACTTTAATGATTCTTTTATCGTAGTCAACGTATTCTACAAATTCATCTACGGCTGGTATGAGAATTTGTTTTTCGTTGTCGGTCTTTACTTCAAATAAGATGTTGTCGGTGTAGTCATCAATGCCCGTAATAGTTCCTATTCCTTCGATTGTGAAACCTATCAAATCATTGAAGCTGATAGTGTCGTCTTTTGCTTTATCTGAAAGGGCGTATGGAAAAAAAACCTCGATTCCAACGAGAGATTGTGCTTTTTCTGTCGAGTCAATATCATTGAAAATAATAAGAGCCCTATCATCAGACCTGAAGCGATATTCATCGATGAAGAACGGCACGAGTATTCCGTCGATACGCAGTATGAGGTAATCAGCATCGACTCGGTCGAAGACATCGTCGGTAAAGGTGAAATTGAGTTCACCTTTCACTCCGTGCGTCTTTCCTATGACACCTATTTTATATACTTCGTCGTCGCGAATCATTTGCTTGTAGTTATGACTTTGAACCTTGAACTTTGAACCCAAAGACTTAATCTTGCCTTGTGATGTTTGCACCGAGATTACGCAGACGTCCTTCAATGTCTTCATACCCACGGTCAATCTGTTCTATGTTGTTGATAGTGCTTGTGCCTTTTGCACTTAATGCTGCAATGAGCAGCGCGATACCAGCACGTATATCAGGGCTTGACATCTTACCTGCACGAAGTCGCAACTTGTTGTCGTGGCCTATTACAACTGC
>JAUNQM010000198.1:3577-4712 GCA_030536165.1 Prevotellaceae bacterium
GGTCGCAGAGGATAATCTGTGCGCCCATATCGATGAGTTTATCAACAAAGAAGAGACGACTCTCAAACATCTTCTGATGAATGAGCACACTACCACGAGCCTGTGTGGCCACTACAAGCAGCACGCTCAAAAGGTCAGGTGTAAGTCCTGGCCAAGGAGCATCGGCAAAGGTCATGATTGAACCATCGACAAATGTGTCAATCTCATAATGTTTCTGATAAGGAATATAAATGTCATCGCCTTGACGTTCAATCTTTATACCGAGTCGCTCGAAAGTGTCAGGTATTATACCGAGACTGTCAAACGACACATTCTTTATAGTGACTCCTTCGCCCACCATTGCAGCCATGCCTATGAATGAGCCGACCTCAATCATGTCAGGCAAGAGGGTGTGGTCGGTGCCATGAAGCGAAGTCACACCTTCTATGGTAAGCAGATTAGAGGCAATGCCCGAAATCTTTGCTCCCATGCAATTAAGCATCTTGCACAACTGCTGTATGTAAGGTTCGCATGCTGCATTATAGATAGTTGTAGTGCCTTCAGCAAGCACAGCCGCCATGATTATATTCGCCGTACCAGTGACCGACGCTTCGTCAAGGAGCATATAGTTTCCCTTAAGACCATTGCAACCAAGAGTCAGCACACCTTGATTATCGTTGCGTGCCAATCGTGCACCAAGTTTCTGCAGTCCGAGCAGGTGAGTGTCCAATCGTCTGCGACCAATCTTGTCGCCGCCAGGCTTTGCTACAATCGCTTTGTGAAAACGTGTGAGAAGTGGTCCTATGAGTAATATACTGCCACGAAGGCTTGCACATTCCTGAGTAAACTCATAACTCTGCAGATAGTCGAGATTGACTTCATCGGCTTGGAACGAGAAGTCGTGCGACGCAACTTGCTCCACTTTCACTCCAATCTTCTTTATGAGATTTATGAGATTGTTTACGTCGTTGATGCAAGGCACATTTCTTATGATGACCTTGTCCGACGTAAGCATTGTGGCGCATATTACTTCGAGTGCCTCGTTCTTTGCTCCTTGCGGAGTGATTGTGCCTTTAAGCGGATACCCGCCTTTTATTATAAATGATGACATGTATATCTGGGTTGTGAGTTGTGAGTTATGGGTTGTGGATTGTAG
>JAUNQM010000199.1:0-1226 GCA_030536165.1 Prevotellaceae bacterium
ATCTCGACCTTGTCTAAAGCCTCGTTGAGCATGCCGTTTCCTATTTGCAGGCGTATCTTGGAATCTACCGTCACAAAGTCGCCGGTATAGACGTTGCGCCCGTTGCTTACGATGCCATACACCCAGTCTTTCTCGCCGTGGACGAGTATAGGGTCATAGACTTTGAAGCCCAGAGCCTTGAGCTCTGCCTCTGCCTCGCGGTACGAACTGTTATCGATAAGGTCAGGTATCTGCATCGACTCCGCCTTGCCCGTGTTCACCGTAAGGTAGATGATGTGACCAGACTTGACCAGCAGCCCCGACTTTGGCGACTGCTCAAGAATCTGTCCGGCAGGCATGCGGCTGAAATATCCCGAGTCGCTGACCACAAGTTCCATGCCCAGGTCGTCGAACAGAGCCTTTGCCTTGTCGATGTTCATGCCTTTCACGTTAGGCACTTCTATTGCCTCTCCGTGCCGAGTGTATATTGACATGCTCAAATAAACTCCGACACAGAGCAACACAAATATGGTCAACATTGCCAGAACATTGACCATAACATATCCTCCCTTAATTTTCATTGTTCGTACGGAGAAATGGTTTGTGGCTTCAGGTTTCGTGCCTCAGGTTTCAAGTAGAAGGAACGAGTCGCATCTTACTGCCCCCCAAAGCAAGCACCTAAAACCAGTTAACCGTAAATACTATTTACCGTGATTCTCGTCAGATACAGTAAGCTTCTTGCGTCCCTTAGCGCGACGTGATGCTAATACTCTACGACCGTTCTTAGTTGCCATTCTCTGACGGAAGCCATGCTTGTTGGCTCTTCTTCTGTTGTGTGGCTGAAATGTTCTTTTCATATCTGTTTATATTTTTAATTTTGCAATCGGGCTGCAAAGTTAGTGTAATTTAACTATATACCCAAATAATTACGCATTTTTTTTCATTTTTTTATGTTATTTTGTCTAAAAAGGCACTTTTAGCGGCTTGTAATCAGCAATAATCCGCACTTTCCGCAGCAGTTGAGATTACAAAGTTTAGAGAATAAGGAGTCCCCTCCCTATCCCTCCCCCGTAGGGAGGGAACTGAAGCCTACCCATAACCATATAAGGCTATTGGTTTTACGTTAAACCGACAACCCACAACCGACAACCCCCACCCGTCTATATGCAGGACGAGCACCGCACCTATGACGAACTCAATCACTATGAGCGTTACGGCGAAAGCCAATGCCACAGGCTCGCTTACCG
>JAUNQM010000199.1:1236-4661 GCA_030536165.1 Prevotellaceae bacterium
CCTTTATTCGTAGTTGTTTGCTTTGAATGCCGCAAGGCATTGATGATGTGACTGGGACTGTACGACAATAAGTCGTTATTGGCGCACAGGCACAAGCATAGCATCGACTCGAAGAGTCAAAGCAAACAGCTACGTTTATTCTTCTTACATCTTCACAAAAAAGTCATTTCATCCACGACATTTTCTCACCGACCGTAAAAACAACCAGGTTCAACTTATTGCTTTCTTAACATTCGCTAAATAATTTGCAGATATGGATTTTTCTTCATACTTTTGCAACGTATTTCAAACGCGAGGCAAATGAGACTCCACAACGGACACCTATATATATATATAATAGCGATGGCATTTGTTGCTTCCGCCTTATACTCATGCGCCAACATGGGGTCGCCGCAGGGTGGACTCTACGACGAAGACCCACCGCAGATACTCTATGCCACACCAGCCGAGAAAGCAACAAACGTAAACAGCAACAAGGTCTCTATCTTCTTCAATGAGTATGTGAAGATAGAGAATGCCACGGAAAAGGTTATCGTGTCGCCGCCTCAGTTAGAGGTGCCGGAGATAAAAGACCAGGGCAAGAAGATTGTCGTGGAACTCTTAGACACGCTAAAGCCTGGTATGACCTACACCATCGACTTCTCGGATGCGATAGTAGATTTCACCGAAGGCAACCCGCTGGGCAACTACACCTACAGTTTCTCCACAGGCGACAAGATTGATACCCTCGAAGTTTCGGGCAACGTGCTTGACGCTCGTAACCTCGAACCGATAAAAGGTATGCTCGTAGGACTCTACGACGACCTTTCCGACACGGCTTTCTCAACCAAGCCAATGCTGCGAGTGGCACGCACCGATAGCCGCGGACACTTTGTCATACGCGGTATTGCGCCAGGTCAGTATCGTGCGTATGCCTTGCAGGACATGGACAACGACTACACATTCTCGCAAAAGGGAGAGATGATGGCATTCAATCACGACGTGTTCAGTCCTTCGTGTGGACCTGCCTTACGCCCCGACACCACATGGTTAGACAGCCTGCACATAGAGTCGATAAAGATGGTTCCTTACACAAGGTTCGTGCCTGACAATATCGTGCTGATGGCTTTCACCGAAGAGCAGACCGACCGCCATCTGATAAAGACCGACCGTGCGGAACCTAATATTATTAATGTGTATTTCTCATACGGCAACGAAAACGAACCGATAATCCGCGGACTTAACTTCGACGATACGGATGCTTTTGTCGTTGAGATGAACGAAAAGAAAGACTCAATATCATACTGGATTACCGACACAGCGCTGGTAAACACAGACACTCTGTCGGTTGAGATGCAATATCTTGAAACTGACACATTGGGCAACCTTGTCAACAAGATCGACACCATTGACCTTGTGCCTAAGTTCTCGCATGAGAAACGAATGAAGCTTGAGCAGGAAGAATACAACAAATGGCTCAAGCAGCAGAAGAAGAGACTCGGCAAGGATGAGGAACTCGACTCAATAATGCCAGCGAAAGCCCTCGAACCAAAATACGGATTGAGCCAGATGCGTCCGGACGGAATCTATGAGATTTCGATGCCGACGCCGCTTGCCAAGCTCGACACCGCCGCAATACATCTTTATACTATGGTAGATTCATCGTGGTATCGTGCGCCGTTTGTCTTCCAGCCAAAACCAAAGCGGATGCGTGAATATCAGGTTATATCCGAGTGGCGTGAAGGTGGCGAATACTCTCTTGAAATAGATAGTGCCGCATTTGTTGATATCTATGGCAAAGCATCAAAACCATTCAAGGGTGGTATAAAAATCGGCAAGGCAGACGATTATAGTTCCTTGCTCATCACCGTAAGCGGGGCAAATGCAGAGAATATCATCGTGGAACTGCTGAATTCAAACGATAACGCCATCGACACGGCAAGAGTTGTTGGCGGCAATGCAGAGTTCTTCTACCTCAAGCCAGGCGAATACTATCTCCGCGCCTTCGAAGACAACAACGGCAACGGCATCTGGGACACAGGTAAGTTCTCCGACGACATTCAGCCTGAACGAGTGTATTACTACAATAAGTCGGTGGAATGTAAGGAGAAGTGGGACGTGACCATGAAATGGGATCTCGCGGCTGTGCCGACAGCGAGTCAGAAGCCTGCGAAGATAACGAAACAGAAAGCCGATAAAGAAAAGAAAAACCTCAAGAGTAGGAACAAGGAATACATAGAGAAATACCTTAATAATAAAAAGAAATAAAGTATCAGAATCAATACTCTATCGCAACTATACTACAAACTATAATGAAACGAATATATTTGTGCATCATCATACTAATAATGTCAAGTCTCTCCCACATAGGCGGATTTGACGTTACGGCTTCGGCACAATGCACCATAGAAAACAAAGCCTTCATGGCAGGCGAAAGCCTCACCTACGACCTTTACTATAACTGGAAATTCATCTGGGTAAAGGCTGGAATTGCCGACATGACCACAACCAAGACCAAGTATAAAGGTCATGATGCATACCGTTCGCACCTCATTACGCGAGGTAACAACAAGCTCGACGATTACTTCGTCCTGCGCGACACGTTGTTGTGTTATACGGGGCTCGAAATACAGCCAATGTATTTCCGCAAAGGAGCACGTGAAGGCAAACGATACACAGTCGATGAGGTGTTCTATGATTTCTCTAACGGCAAGTGCAACCTCAAGCAGCATTACATCAACAAACACGGCGAGCATCGCTACCACGATTACCACGACTCGGAATGCGTCTTCGACATGATGAGCATGCTTATGCGCGCCCGCAGTTTCAGTCCTGACGGCTGGAAGAAAGGCCACACCATCAACTTCAATATGGCCGACGGCGATGATGTGAAAGAGTGCAAACTGGTATATCGCGGCAGAGAGGTGTATAAGGTAAAGGAAACAAAAGAGCGTTTCAACTGCCTTGTGCTGTCATTCCTCGAAAAAGAAGACACCAAGTTCAAGGAGATAGTACGCTTCTACGTCACCGATGACGACAACCACCTGCCGCTACGCCTCGACCTGTATCTGCGTTTCGGATCTGCTAAAGCCTTCCTTACAAAATACAAGAACGTCCGCCATCCTCTGACATCAAGGATTACAGAGTAAAGGTTGTATATTTACTGGTCGTTGGTTAGTGTGAATACGGATCAATGTTAGGATTTTCTTGATTGTCTTCTGAGCCACCGCTACTCTCGCAAATGATGCTGGACGCTTCCACACCAACGACATTCGTGTTAGGTTTTATGTAAGATTTCTTTTTCATATCGATAGAAATAAATTGAGGATCTATTTATCCCGAATCGGTCATTAGATTTTTTAGTACGACCCCGATAGGGTCGAAGGAGTGGAGGATATTGCCATCCGCAGGTCTGCGACACTGCGGTTAACAAAGTTCGGCCTCTC
>JAUNQM010000200.1 GCA_030536165.1 Prevotellaceae bacterium
GAGGCCTCGTATTATAGATGATTGACGATAGATGATTGGCTGACGGGTTGACGGATAGATTTTATCAATTAAGTTTATTCGTCGGCTCGACATGAATCATAATGTGTGTCTGCGGTCCAAACTCTTCACGCAGTGCACGTTCGATATTGTTTGTGTGGTTGTGCGACTCTTCAAGTGTGATGTCGGGAGGCATGCGAAGATGCATCTCCATAGCAACGATACTGCCTATGCGACGCGTGTGAAGATAGTGAACATCGCTGACCTCATCTTCGCTGTCGGCTATTTCAATAATCTTGTCTTCGACTTCTTTCGGCAGGCTTTCTTCAAGTAAGTCGCCCGATGCCTGACGCAGGAGACGCAAGGCGGTAATGACAATCATCACGCTGACAATGACTGCTGCAACAGCGTCGAGCACAGCCCATTTGCCTCCAAGCAGGATGGCTCCGCCTATTCCTATGGCTGTGCCGATGGAGGAAAATGCATCGCTACGATGATGCCATGCGTTGGCTTCAAGGGCTTGTGAGTTCACTTCGACAGCCACGGCTTTTGTCACACGGAACACCCATTCCTTGAGTGTGATGCTTGCTATCGCTGCAATCAACGCTATAATCTCAGGCGGCTCGCCTGGCTCACCTTTGAGGAAGGCGATAATCTTTTCTATGCCATTGTAGCCGAGCATAACTCCAACGGCTACCAGAGCCATGCCGATGATGCTTGTTGCGATGGTCTCGTACTTGCCATGACCGTAATCGTGGTCTTTATCGGCTGGCTTGCTGCTGAGGTGGACGAGAACTATGACCACGATGTCGGTGAGGAAGTCGCTGAGTGAATGTACGGCGTCTGCTATCATGGCAGCAGAGTTGCCGAGGATGCCTGCGACAAATTTTCCCACGAGCAGTATCATGTTGACGATACTACCCATGATGGTCACCTTATATATGCGCTTATCGCGTGTTAAGGTCATGGTGTGAAGTTAATGAAAGAGTTATTAGTTGTTGTCAGTTTGTACCGATGAAGAACTTACTGGGAAGGTGAAATAAGTGTCAGGGAAAGGCTCGTTTTCGAGTGTGAAATGCCACCACTCGCAGTCGTAAGGCTTGAAACCGTGGTCGAGCATTGCCTTGCGCAATATCATGCGGTTAGCGTATTGCTGCTCGTTGATAGGTTTGTAGGCACCAACCTCTTGCCCTGGCTGCACGTCGGGATGAGATGCAAGTCCGAAGTAGTCGTATGTACAACCCATATCTACCTCCTTCTCAAGTTTCATGTCGAACAGCGTGAGGTCAACCGTAGAGCCACGAGTGTGCCCGCTTCTCCTTGCTACGTATTCCTCTGGCACAAGCACCGATTTGGAAAGTTCGGGGTAGAAATATTCCTTCATGAGTAGGTCGGTTGTGTCTTCAGCCCATTTCATGAAGAAATCAACGGCACATTGTGGGCGGTATGCATCGAAGATTTTCAGTCGGTAGCCTTGTGCTTTGAGGTCGTTGCTGACTGCAAGCAGAGAGTCGGCAGCCTCGCGAGTGAGCAGAGCCACAGGCTGTTTGTAGCCTGGTATGCGTTCGCCGATGAAGTTGTAGGTGCTGAAATAACGGATTTCAAGTATCGCATCGGGGATGACGTCAGTTATCAACACAAACTTCGACGCGTCTTCTTCAGGAGCCATGTCGGGCTTAGCATTCTGCTTCACGCAAGAAGCGAGGAGTAGGGTGGAGCAGATTAGAAATAAAGTCTTTTTCATAAGTGTCGTGTACGTTATTAGTTCTCTAATATCAGTTTTGCGCAGCCAGTGATATCGGCTACGTCTATATTTCCATCGTCATTAACATCGGCGTTGGCAAAGATGAATGGCTCTGGCGAATTGCCGAGAATGTATGAAGCGATGGTAGTAATGTCGGCAACGTCAACCACTCCATCACCATTTGCATCTCCTTTCAGCCCCTTGCCAGCAAGAACTGCTATCTCCGCAGCATTGAGTGGGTAGTTGTAGATGCGTACATCGTCAACATATCCTTTGAACAAAGGGTCGGAATCAAACTGACTGCGACCGATGTAGTTGCGGATTGCCATGAAGTCGGATGGACGGATGGTTATATCATTGCTTGATGCTGCCAGTTCGCCATCGACATAAATGCATACGCCCGCAGCGTTGGTGGCATTATTTCTCGGCGAAAGGGTCACGGCTACATGTCGCCATAGTGGTCCCATTGAGGTGGATGAAAGCGTCTGCTCATCACCGCCATTCTTTAATGCGAGTTGTAAGCCCGAACCAGAATTATAGGTAAGGAACATGTAATGGTCGGTGTCGTTGCCGAAATCAAAGATTCGTTGCCATTTCGATGCTGAATTCATGCAATAGACCCACATGGCTATGGTCATCTGCTCCATTCCTCCTACAGCAGGTGGCAGCAGTAGATAGTTGTTTGTGCCGTCGAGGGTAATGCTATGACTGCCAGTCTTTACGCGTGCAGAGTTATAGACTTCGCTACCAGCGATTGATGCATCGAGCATGTTCTCGCTTTCGTCGGTTAATGTCTGCTCAAAATCATAGTGTGCAATGCATGCACGTTTGTCGTTGCATATTGCCAATATAGAATCAGATGCTTCCGAGATATTGCCGCTGTGGTCGATAGCCTTTACCTTATATATATACTCTTCGCCTTGAGAGCAGAAGTTATCGACAAACATAGTGTCGGCTACTTGTCTGCCTATGCAATCCCATGATTGGTTTGCGGAATTGCTTTTACGATAAACCATGTAGCCGTCTATGTCTTTTTCTGCATTGGCATTCCATGTAAGCATTACAGAAGCCGACTGTCCGTTAGCCTGTAGTCCTGTTGGTGCTGAAGGTGCGTCGAGTTCCAATGCGGCATCAATCGGCAAGAACCTCCATCGCTGGTTTGGTTCGCCTGTAAACTCACCTTGTTCTATCGTGGCACCCGTAGTAACTTTCGATGATTTTACTTGCAAGTACAAACCTGAATGGCGACTGCGAATATAATAATCGCCGTTGTCGGCATACTCGGCAAACCATTGCTCAAGCGCGCCTCCGCTACCTGCGTAAGCAATGATTGTTCCACCGACGGATGTACTCCAGTTTTTCAAGTCGATATACTGCGTTGAGTCACGTTGGCTTTTTAGGTAGAAATAACTGAAATCGCCACCAATCCTTTCGGAAACAGGGCGCAACAGCCATTGTTGGTGTGTGTTTGAGTTTTTGCCAGTGTAAGTGTTCTGAACAACAGAGATGCCATTGCCCCTTGCTCCGTTGTAATAGCCCATGCACTTCATCGAGTTACGGTTCATGATTACGTATGTCCCCGCTTTCAATTCCTTTGCAGGTACGTCTTCGCCGTATGTGATCTGTATCATGCGTTCAGCATTCGACTGACCTTTGTCATAGGCAGTACCACCAGGCATCGCCATGCCGTAACTATACACAGGACCGTAACCGTCGAAATATGCAGGACGGTCATTTGCCATAAACTCATAACTGCTGTTTGTTGCTTGACGTTCACTCGTGCCGAGAAATGCACGAATATCTTCATCTTTGCCGCGCGAGTTGTATTTATAAACCGCTGCAGCCGACCATGATTTACGGTTTTCACCATAGCCAATCTCCTCACCATTACTTGAAGCACGGCAGTATTCGCCACGTGCAACGCCATCCCATCCCCACCAGACGCCGGACTGCAAGCCATAGTGAACAGCGACAAGTGCATCACACACGTTGTGCATTTCGTCGGCACTTGCGTGGTTGCCATCTTTGCGCACGGTCTTGAAGAAGTTTGCATAGTTGTCAAAACTACCTGCCAGTTGATGTGTGTTACCTTCAGTGACGTATGGTTTCATGTAGTTGTACCACGACAAAGCCTGGTCGCAGTTGAGCGTGTTGCCTGCCGAAATGCGAATGCCAGCCAAGTCAGCGTCTTCGCTAATGTAGCGGCAAATCTCTTTGAAATGTGCCTGTGTGCCTTCGCCCCATGAGGTATAGTCGGGCTCGTTGAATGGGGCAATACTTACCACATTGAATCCCTTGCTTCTTGCGTACGTTACACTCGCCTTTATGACCCGATACCATTCGTACGGTTTACCATAGTAGTTGGTTTTGTTCAGTGCCTCATGGTCGCAGTTGAGCATGATGTCTTTCACTCCGCTGATACCAATGTGGCTCAGACGCGACTGCAATGCCGACTTCTGCGAGGTAGAAAGTTCACCGTTATCATCCACGAGGTCGCTCGGCTGAAACGATACGCGTCCAATAGCCAAAACATCCTTGCCTATATAATTAGTCCCGCGTGTCACGTTGTCAGCACTATCCCATGCCGTGTCCATACCCCATTTAGGGGCAGCGGTTGATGGGGTAGGGGTGAGTGGCGGATTGATTGCAAACGGAACCTGCACGGCTGACTTGTCGTATGCCTTTATGAATTCCGACGTATGGCGAATGCGTTGTGCGTTTGCAATGAATGTTGCACTGATAGCAAATATAGTCGTAATTATGGTTTTAGTATTCATATATTACATAGTTGTGGAGCGTGAGAAATGGTGCATGGTTTAGCACTTAGTTTACAGTGTTGTCACATATCACTGTTCGAGTCGTCAATATGCTTTCTTCAACACGTTGCATATACTCGAAAAAAGTTTTGCAAAAC
>JAUNQM010000201.1 GCA_030536165.1 Prevotellaceae bacterium
ACCGCGAGACGGCTGTGTTTACTGGTGGAGAACAGATAGGCAAGAAGTTCGACGCCATGATGTACTATATGCGAGTTCGTCGTCCGAAACGTGGCTTCTACGAAGTTGAGTTTATACCTATGTTCCATGATTCGAAGGACGTGCCCGACTTCCAAGTCACCGATCGCTTTATGGCTATGCTGGAGGAAGACATCAAGTTGTATCCTGAGTTCTGGCTATGGACTCATAAACGTTGGCGCCGTACGAAAGAAGAGTGGCTTAAAAGAAATAGCGACGCATAAGAAAACAACACCATTACTGTTCTCTCGGCTCGTCATCCTGAACTTGATTCAGGATCTCCTTCCCGCGCTGCAGGTCTCCGAGAGCAAAAATACCTACCTATGACAACAAAGAAAATATTTTGGCTCTTACTTCTGCTTTGTGTAGTTACAATCATGCCTTTCCTTGGTCTCTATGAGTACAACACCAAGGGCGAACCACGCGAGGCTATCGTTTCGTATAGTATGCTGGCAACAGACAACTGGACTTTGCCACGCAACAATGGTGGTGAAATGGCATACAAGCCACCTTTCTTTCATTGGTGCGTCGCAGCTGTATCGGCAATTAAGGGCGAGGTGACTGAAGCCACATCGCGCATCCCATCGGCTATTGCGCTTATAGCTGTAGTCATGAGCACTTTTGTTTTCTTTGCACGTCGAAGGGACGTGAAGATTGGACTTGCCACGGCACTTATCACGTTGCTCAGCATGGAACTACACCGCGCTGGAGGCAACTGCCGTGTCGATATGGTGCTTACAGCTTTGTCTGTCGGTGCGTTCTATCTGTTTTATCGTTGGTACGAAAAAGGATGTCGATGGCTACCGTTCTGGGCAATCATCCTTATGAGTTTTGCCACTTTTACCAAAGGACCAGTAGGCACTATCATACCTTGCTGCGTAATAGGTCTGTTCCTCTTGCTGAAAAAGGAAAACTTCTTCCGTGTGTTTGGTAAACTATTCCTCTGCGGATTACTATCGCTCATCATCCCAGCCTTTTGGTATTATGCAGCCTATCAGCAGGGCGGACAAGAGTTCGTCGATCTTATGTATGAGGAGAATATCGGTCGAATGACCAACACTATGGGCTATGACTCGTGCGTAGAGCCGTGGTGGTACAACTTCCTCACACTACTCTACGGACTCATACCGTTCACTCTCGTGCTGCTTCTCGGCATGTTCAGCCTTAAAGGTAAAAGTCTGCGCAAACTGCCGTCAAAGCTTGTTTCTCTCGACGATGTGACACTCTTCTCACTCTCGTCGGCAATATTCATCATTGTTTTCTATTGCATTCCGCAGAGCAAGCGCAGTGTATATCTCATGCCGATGTACCCATTCCTCGCTTATTTCATTGCCAAGTTTATGTTCTGGCTTGAGAGGAACAGGAAGAAGTCACTCAACATATACACAAGCATACTTGCTATTGCAGGCATACTTCTATTTGTCACATTCCTTGCGGTGAAGTTCGGCCTTGTGCCCGACAGCATATTCTCAGGCAAGCATGCGCCAGAGAATATACTCATGCTTCACAACATAGCCGCTATCAACACATGGTGGCAATGGATAGCAATACTCATACCTACAGTCATCTCTCATTATTGGATTGTACAAAAAATACTTCCACAATCCTTCACATTCCTCTCCTCGCCCTGCAAGGGAGAGGTCGGGAGAGGGTCTTTAGGCACTACCTTCTACTCTCTAATCATTGTCGTTGCCGTATATCTTGCGGTCGATGCAGCCTACAAACCAGCTGCCCTCAATGCAAAATCATCGAAGTATGTAGCAACCGAACTGCGTCAAATCTGTACTCCGCCATTGAAGATGTATGAATACATTGAAGCAGGCGAAAAGGCTCTTGGCGACCCTGTGCACTATTTCGAACTCAACTTCTACCTCGGCAACGTCATTGAACGCTTCACCAAATGCGCAGAAAAAGAAGGATACCTGCTTATTGGCACTGAAGACATGGCTCTTCATCGCAAAGAATTCGAGGCTAATGGCTATACTTTCTCAACCCCAATCTACACGTCTCCACGCCGCGTTGCAGGTCAGATACTCGAAGTGTATAAGTTTACCTCAACCCGACAAGAACAAGCTGAAGAAGGCAGGAAAATCGACGAGACTTGGGTTGATACCGAAGGTAAGGAGTATCCCGTCTATGTTACAAACAGCGGGAAAGCCTATATTATAAAGGTATCAGACACGACAGGTAAAGAAGAAAAGGAATATCTTCCAGCCCCAATCGCCCAATACTTAATTGCAAAGTAAGAAGGGGTGTCGGTTTAACCTGAAACCTAAAACATGGAACTTGAAACCTAAAACAAAAACTATATGAAAAGAACTATAATCTTACTTGCACTGATGCTTTCATGCATCGCAGTACCTTGTGCTGCACAAACTTATCTTGACAAAAACGCTCCTATTGAGGAACGAGTGAAAGACGCCCTCTCACGCATGACTGTGCATGAGAAAATACAAATCCTACATGCCACAGGCAAGTTCACTTCGCTCGGCGTGCCACGTCTCGGTATCAAGGAACTACACCACAGCGACGGTCCTCACGGAGTGCGTGCCGAGGTGGATTGGAACACGTGGAATACGGCAAACTGGAATAACGACTCCATCGTCGCTTTCCCTTCACTGACTTGTCTTGCTGCCACGTGGAACCGCGAACTTGCTGCCCACTACGGAAAAGCTATCGGCGAAGAATTTGCTTTCCGCGACAAACATCTGCTCCTTGGACCTGGCACCACAATGGCGCGAATGCCTCTCAACGGACGCAGCTTTGAGTACATGGGCGAAGACCCTTACCTTGCCGGCGAAATGGTAGTGCCGTATATTATAAACGTGCAGAAGCAAGGCGTGGCTTGCTGCCTGAAGCATTTCTTCCTGAACAATCAGGAGGTTGACCGCAACAGCGTCAATGTGAACGTGAGTGAACGTGCCGTAAACGAAATATATCTGCCAGCATTCAAGAAGGCTGTCGAGAAGGCGCACGTGTGGAGTATGATGGGGTCTTACAACAAATGGCTCAACACGTATTGCTGCCAGAATGACTCTCTACTCAATGGCATCGTGAAGCGTGGATGGGGCTTCGATGGCGCTATCGTTAGCGACTGGGGCGGTGCCACTGACATTTGGCAAGCAGTCACTGGTGGACTCGACTTGGAGATGGGCACATACACCAACGGCAAGACCGAGGACAGAAGTATGGGATGGAACACGTACAACCTTGCAGATCCTTTTGAACAGCTGATAAACGAAGGAAAAGTGCCGATGAAAGTACTCGACGACAAGGCAAGCCGTGTACTGCGACTTATCTTCCGCACATCAATGAACCCTAACCGTGCCTACGGCTCACTTTGCACTGACGAGCACTATAACGTGTGCCGCGAGATTGGCGAGGAGGGCATTGTGCTTATGAAAAATGAAAAGAATATGCTGCCTCTCAATATGGATAAATACAGTCGCATACTTGTTGTCGGTGAGAATGCAACAAGGAAACTTTCCGAGGGTGGTGGTTCGTCAGAGCTTAAACCTAAACATGACATTACTCCACTCGAAACGCTTCAACGACTTTATGGCAACAAGATTGACTATGCGCAGGGCTATTTCAGCGGTTCTCCGCAGTATGCAAGTCAGGCAAAGCTCGACGAGGCCAAGCAGGCTCAACTGAAGGCTGAGGCTTTGGAGAAAGCAAAGACTGCTGACCTCATTATATATATAGGTGGTCTCAACAAGAATGGACACCAAGACTGCGAAGGTGCTGACCGCAAGGAGTATGGTCTTTCATTCGGCCAGCCTGCTCTGATTGAAGAATTAGCTAAGATTCAAAAGAATATTGTCGTGGTGACAAACGGCGGAAATCCGTTCGAGACTTCATGGCTGAAGAATGTTCCAGCATTCGTTCATTGCTGGTATCTTGGCAGTATGTACGGCGATGCCCTTGCTAATGTGTTGACTGGCAAGGTGAATCCAAGCGGAAAACTACCAGTGACATGGGGAGCAAAGCTCGACGACTATCCTTGTTTCCATTATGGCAAGGAAGGTTATCCAGGGGTCGACCATCAAGTGTATTACAAGGAAGGAATCTATATTGGTTACCGTTACTTCGACACAAATAACGTGAAGCCAGCATTCCCATTTGGACACGGATTGTCATACACGACCTTCGCCTACGGTAAAGCTACAGCCACGGCATCAAATGCAGGCAAGGTGACTGTCCGTTGCACGGTGCGTAACTCTGGCAAAGTAGAAGGCAAGGAGACCGTTCAACTCTACATTGGCAAGAAGGGAAGTAAGGTTGACCGTCCTGTAAAAGAACTTAAAGACTTCGTAAAAATCTCGTTGAAACCGAACGAAATTAAAGAAATCGCTTTTGAAATCGACACTAAAGACTTGCGTTATTTCAACGAGGAGATACACGACTGGACGCTTGAACCTGGCAAATACACAGCCTTCATCTGCGCTTCAGAAACTGACGTCCGCAGCAAGGCGGAATTTGAGGTAAAGTAATAAAGACCGTCAAGCTCCCATCCTACGAGGACGGAGATGGGGTATATATATTTAGGGATGGTCGTCAAATAGTCGAAACAAATATAACAATCTGATTGCCAATGT
>JAUNQM010000202.1 GCA_030536165.1 Prevotellaceae bacterium
ACAATCTCAACACGTCGCGCTTCTACACCGTGTGGGCACCGGTGAATTGTAGCTTCGATGCTGAGGAACTGTTGAAGCAGAATGATGAAAAAGTTCTGAAGGAATTTGTGCAAAACCACATTGCTGAACGCAACTACACCATGTCGCCTGACATGGACGAGAAGGTCGTAGTGCTCAACAAGAAGTCTTACACGTTCGACGGCAAGTCGTTTGGTGCCATAGCCCTTGTCACACCAAACCTCGGATGCAAGAACGGTGTTATCCACACTTTGCAAGGCAAGGTGCCATTCCTTTACAACGTAAGCGAATACATCAACGAGGTGAAGAACTGCAGCCTCTTTGTCAGTCATGTAAAGAAATACGACATTTCGTACCTCGATGAACATGCGTCTATCAAAGGTCCGATTATCGAAGGTGTGCAGACTTGGACTGATTCTGTTGTCGTTACATACAATAGTCTGTTCCAAGACCTCCGTGCTGACGTGCTGGAAGAAGACAGTAGTTACACTATCTTAATTCCAAATGATACAGCATGGAATAAGGCGTCAAGGAAGATTTCAAGTGCTTACAATTACTTGAAGACTTTCGACTATCAAGACCTGAATAGCACGGCAATAGGAAGCACAACGGCAAGTTCTAATTCGATGACACCTGCTCTTGGTGCAACAAAGGTGACAATCGATGCCAGCTACTATCGCGATTCGCTTGTAAAGAAAAACATTACAGAAAATCTGATTTACAACAACAATGAGTCTTACAATAGTTTCATGAAGCCAGAGGACGGATATATTGTTGGCGATACGATTTTAACAACATTGAATCGCAAACTGACCAACGTGGGAAACATCCTCGGTGCATCAGTCGGAGAAAAGCAGAAACTCAGCAACGGATGGGCTTACACGCTTGATTCGCTTGAGTTCCTGCCGTGGGAAACATACAATCCAACGATTACTTCTACTAATGTAGGACGTATGCTCGCAGTCAAGGATGGAAGAACAAGCACCGTTCACATCATGCGCTCGATGCTTGATCCAGCTATGTGCCAGCTCGATGACCCAGAGGAAGAAGAACTCACCTTCATTAAGGCAGAGCCTTCAACACTTTCAGGAAAACCTGAACTTGACTTCTATTTGAATAATGTACGCTCGGCAACATATAATATATATGTAGTCATGGTTCCAGCTTGCGTGGAAGACCCAGAAGCAACGCAGTTGCCTTACAGTCTTCGTTTCGACCTCAGTTATACCAACGAGGAGGGAAACCTTCAGAGAGGAATATGGAGTTCAGATAAATGGGCACCTACATTGCCTACAGGAACATCACTCGCTCCAGTTGTTACTTCTGCCGAAAAGGTTGATACCATAAGTTTAGGACAGTTCACATTCCCAATCTGTTATTATGGAATTGCAGCTGCACCTAATATTAAAATCTCTCATACAGTATCGTCGTTCACATCATCTAACCGTAAGAAGTACGAGCAGATACTCCGCGTGGCAAAGATAATCCTGAAACCTGTAGATCAGGAAGAATACGAAGCATTAAAGGAGGAATAGGATATGAAGAAGACAAATGTAATTTACAGATTTATGGATTTACGAATTTGCAGATTTGTATTTGTAGGTGTAGTGTTGTCATTATCGCTACTTCCTGCAATGGCACAAGACGAGGTTGAAGACGAAAGTTCGGATACGAAGATAAGTGCCCCTGTGCGTAAGCAGGCAAAGGACACAAATCCGTTAATGACAATATCGGGTGTTGTCGTTGACCAGGTAACAAAGTCGCCAGTTGTAGGTGCCCATATCCAGGCTCTTAACGACCGTCGCTACGTGGCAATGACCGACGCTGAAGGTAAGTTCTCAATAAAAGTGCCTACGTTCACCACATCTCTTTTTGTCGATGCTCCGCTCTTTGCTAATCAGCAAGTAGCTATCGCAACAAACAATGAGAAGCAGAGCATTAAGGTGCAGATGCTTTCCGATGCATATAAGACTATGTATGTCGATGGCACTGACTACACGGCAAAGAAGTCGTTCAACGTGCGTGGAGGTGGTCTCACAATCGACGACGAGGTTTCAGGTAACCTCGGAGCTGACGTGAGAACAATCATCCGTTCAGGTGCTCCTGCAGGTGGTGCGTCAATGTTTATCCGTGGATTGAACTCAATAACTTCCAATTCGCAGCCGCTCGTTGTCATCGACGGTGTGGAATACGACATGCAGCTCAACCGCAGTTCGCTCCACGACGGACAGTTCTTCAACATGCTTGCAAACATGTCGCCTGAAGATATTGACAAGGTGACTGTGTTGAAGAATGCTACTGCCCTTTATGGTGCCCGTGGTGCAAATGGTGTGATATTGATTGAAACAAAACGTGGTCATTCAATGGCTACACGTATCGACGCCAACATATCAGCAGGATTCACTATGATACCTAAACTGCCTACGATGATGAATGCAGAACAGTATCGTACGTATGCAACCGAGCTTCTTGGTACGACTCCTGACATGATGCTGAAGGAAAACAAGGATGTCAAGTTCAACTTCCTCAATGACGACCCTACGAACTACTACTATCGCATGTATCACAATGATACCGATTGGAGCAAGGAAGCATATCGCAATGCCTTCACACAGAACTATAACATCAACGTGCAAGGTGGTGACGACATCGGTATGTACAACCTCTCAGTAGGTTATCTGATGGCGCAGAGCTCGGCAAAGGAGAATGATTTCGACCGCTTGAATGTAAGATTCAACACCGACATCAAGATTCTCTGGAACTTGACAACCAAGTTTGATATGTCGTTCTCAAAGACTGACAACAACATCTTCGACGACGGCATACCATCCGACCTCAATGCAGGTGCAATCACTTCGCCTACATTCCTGGCACTGATAAAGTCGCCTCTGCTCAGTCCTTATCAATACAACCATAACATTAGCGGATTCTCTGACCTGCTTTCTGACTATGACGACCTCTTCAGCCAGATGGGCGATGGCTATTCACTTGCCAACCCAACGGCAATCCTGGCTAATGCGAGTGGCGATAATAAGAATAAGGCAGAGAATACTTACTTCAACGTACACCTTGAACCTACATACACGTTCAACGACAACCTTAAGCTCACTACGCTCTTCAGCTATGTGCTCAACCGTAACTCGCAGCGCTACTATCGTCCGTTCAACGGTGTGCCACCATACGAGATTGCAAATCTGGGTACTGTAACCAGTATGGCAGCTTCCCTGTTCTCTAAGGAGACAAGCGTCTTGAGCAATACTCACCTTGATTGGGCGAAGAAGCTTGGCAAGCACGACATTGCAGCAACAGCAGGTTTCCGCTACGAATACTTCTCATTCGACGACAGCGACCTCAGTACGCAATACACATCAACCACCAACGACAAGAACCCTGCTCTCTCAGCTTCGGCTGGTTACAACGGCATTGCTGGCGAAAATGATGTGTGGAAGAATATTCAGATGTATGTCAATGGCGACTACAACTACATGAATCGTTACTTTGCCACACTCTCTCTCCTTGCAGAAGCGAATAGCCGTTTTGGTGAGAATGCCAATGGCTTGAGCCTTGCAGGAGTCAAGTGGGCAATCTTCCCAAGCGTTCAGCTCGGATGGGTTCTCACAAATGAAAACTGGTTCCCAAAGAATTCGTTTGTTGATTATCTGCGTCTGAATGCTGGCTTCGACATCAGCGGCAACGATAACATTTCAAACTATGCAGCACGTACATCGTTCACGGCTGTCCGCTATAACTACAATGTCATTGGTATGCAACTTACCAACATTGGTAACGACAAGATTCAGTGGGAGAACACCGTGAAGTGGAATATTGGTCTGCAGTCTTATCTGTTCAACAATAGATTGGGTGTCAATGCTGACTTCTTCATCCACAAGACCGACAACCTTCTTACGCTGAAGACTTTCAAGAACCCAATAGGTGGTATCAACAACTATTGGAGCAATGGTGGCTCGCTGAAGAACATCGGCTTTGAAGTTGGTATCAACGGCAAACCTCTTTCATCTAAGAACCTGCAGCTTGAACTTGGTGCAACCATCGGTCACTACAAGAACGAGGTTACCAAACTCCCTGACGGATCGTTCACTTCGTCAGTATATGGCGACAACAACATTCTCACTCAAGTTGGTTCACCTGTTGGCGTGTTCTACGGGTATCAGACAGCAGGCGTATTCTCTACCGACGACGAAGCGAAGTCTGCTGGCAATGGTGGCTATCTCTACTTCAATGATGCCGCTGCCATTAAGCAGTATTTCAAGGCTGGCGACGTTCATTTCGTTGACCAGAATGGCGACGGTGCCATCGACGAGGCTGATAAAGTCATCATCGGTGACCCTAACCCTGACCTTTACGGAAACATCTATGCTATGTTGAAGTGGAAGCGTTTCATACTCAATATTGGATTCAACTATAGTCTTGGCAACGATGTCTTCAACTATCAGCGCAGCGTGCTTAACTCTGGCTCAACATTCTACAATCAGCAGATTGCAGAAGTCGGACACTGGCATTATGATGGACAGGTTACAGACCTGCCACGCCTCTCTTACGGCGACGCTATGGGCAACAACCGTTTCTCTGACCGTTGG
>JAUNQM010000203.1 GCA_030536165.1 Prevotellaceae bacterium
AGGGAAAGAATCAGTATTGAATGAAGAAACGTAAGGAACAAGCCAGAGAATCCGCCTCCACAATCTACGCCAAAAAGCAGAAGCATGAACATAATCTCAAGACTCTGCACTATGCGCGAACCATATTCCAACACAAGACTTTCGTAGAATGATTTCTTGTCTTGAAGAAAAAGTGCGGCAATCTGCTTGTCTATGTTGTGTAGGGTTTCATCGTGCTTTTCTAAAAACTTACGACTCCAGTTTCGTAATCCGGGAATCTTAGTTAGCCAAGTCATTATCTTTACTACTACGCCATTTTTGTATCCTTTTGAAAATATATAGAATGCTGCAAGGCATAATGCTACTATTATTCCAAGCATTATTGCTATTGGCACGCTAATCTTAAGGTCGCCTATAGCCACAAGTATAAGGTAGAGGAATATAGATGTGAACCATAGCCAGAAGTGTGCGAAGAAGTGCATCATGGCGTAGAGTATTACCGATGACGTGGCATGCTCTTTGCTCATGTCTCTTGTCAGTTCCATAATGCGATATGGCTCTCCACCGAGTCCGCCTACAGGTGTGGCATAGTTGAGGGCGTAACCTGTAACAGTCAGACGGAAGATGCGCAACATACCGACGTGTTCGTCGGCGTCGGTGTTTGCCCTTATCACCGTTCTCCATGCCAAAGCGTTAAGGCCATAGACCACAATCCAGATGCCGATGATAGGCACAAGCCACCATCCTGCGTGACAAATGTGCTCCCACAGTTCGACGAAACTGACGTCAAACGTGAAAAGCATAACTACAACAGCAACAACTCCAATGATGAAGAAGAGATTATTGAGTGTCTTTTTATTCCAAGCCATACCATTTACCATTTACAATTTGCTTTGAAACTTGAAACCTTGAACTTTGTCTGCTGCTATATACTGTCTGCTATCTGCTTGCAGAACGACTCATGGCGATGCTCTATCCACAGGTAAAGCAGATACATGATGAATGTCTCAAAAACGAAATTCATCGCTGGAACATCGAGCAAACAGAACAGTATGAGCCAGAATGTGCGGAAGTTGAAGGTTAGGAGCCCGTTCCAGAACATCAATGGAAGCGACTTGTCATGAAACTCTTGGCGCACTTCCATTGGAGCATTGCTGGCAGAACCGTATTTCTCCTTTAACTTTTTCATTAGTCTCTGTAGTTGAGGGGTAGCCTTTTCCTGCTTCTTTGTGTAGCCTACATAGTTCCAAAGAAATGCTTTCCACACATGATTACCTTTCCAAGGGGTCTCGTCATACAATTGCTGTTGCTGTTCGGAATTGTCTAATTCGCTGCCTTTCTCGCCTTTCAGGAAGAAGAGATGCGTCTGTATGTAGTAGTCGGCGAGTCGCTGCTGGCCAGCCAGCCCTCTTATGCCAGATACCAAAGCAAGCACAGCAACTATTACTGTGGCAATTATTGTGTTTTGCTCATTGTTGTCAATGCCAAGCCAATTAAATTCTATGTCATGATAAACATAGAAACGATAAATGAGGCATAAATATATTGGACCGAACCATGTGAAGCCTGCTACGCCATCGAGTATGCGCCCCAATCGACTTTTCTTGCCTGAAAGACGTGCCAACTGTCCGTCTGTGCAGTCGAGCAAATCAGCTATCATCAGCAAGATGAAGGCAATAATATTTGCAATTATTCCCTCGTGCCCACAATAGTAGAAACTACCTTGAGCAAAGAAATAGGCACTTGCGATGCCAAATATCATGGACCATATTGTGACAGTGTTGGGGTGAATGTCAAACTTGTTTAATAACACTGACAGGTAATAACATTGAGGGCGGATGAGGTATAGGTCGAGCCAGTCCTCTGTTTCAGTTGATTTTAGAGTCTTTTTATATTCTTCAAACATGTTTTCTTCAATTTTTAATCATCTCAATAGTTCTTGGCTATGCACGCCACTTGGCACCACATTCGTTACATTCGCAGATGCCATTGCTGTATTCTTCTACGTCTTCTGACCCGCAATATGGGCAACGTCCAGTATCTTCCATGTCTTTAATCGTTAATTATTTCAATATAATTCCAGCAGTTGCTGTGATGTCTGCTACGGTTATGTCGCCATCGTTGTCAACGTCAGCGTTAGAAGTGTTGAATGGGATAGGTGTATTGCCAAGTATGTAGGATGCTATAGCTGTGATGTCGGCAACATCGATTGTACCATCCGTATTTGCATCGCCTTTAGTATTGTAGTCACGAGTAATTGTGACTGTTTCTGACATCGCGCTTTCGCCAAGTGAAGTTACAGCACTGACACTATACACGTTCTCTCCATTCATTGGTAGTGGGTCGGTATAACATTTATCTGTAATACCTTCAGCAATTCTGATACCATTGCGATATACGTTGTATCCAGTTACAGGATAGTCGGAGTCGGCAGAAATGATTTCGAGGTCGTCGATTTGCCACCAATATGAAAGTCCCATGTTATTGGTATCGTAGCAATGGAATCGTATTTGCATAGTCTCTGATAGATATGGAGTGAGGTCGAATGTAAGTGGTATGTATCCGACCGCTGCCGATATAGTGTTTCCTTGTTCATCGCGCGGGTAGTCGCCAATTACATTGAATATCTGATGCCACGTCTGTCCTGCATCGCTGCTCACTTCGATGAGATAATATGGAAGTACTACTGGTGTGGCGTTGCCTCCGTTGGTATGGGAATAGAAGCTGAGTGTTTTTCCTCGTGAGAAGACAGGTGATGTGAGGTATTCGTCCTGGTGAATATCGTCCCAGCTGTCGAGCATTAGCATCGCGTGTGTACCTTCGTGAACCATCGACATGCCTTTCTTATCTGGTGCTCCAGTCATAAATCTCCATCCACGATCGCCATAGTTTTGAATGGTCCATCCTACAGGATTTGATTCATCTTCGAATCCATCGTAGATAAGAGTCTTTCCTTTTTCATCCATAGTCCAAGTGAGTCTCACGGCATTACCTTCATCTTCAGCACAAAGATTAGCAGGAGGACTGATGAGATTTGATGTTTGAATTACGTGGATGCTGTCGCACAATTCACCACCTTTTATATATAATGTGGCTTCACGCTGCTTTGAGTCTGTGTTCTCGCTTGTGGTTGAAATGACGATTTCTGTGCGTCCCTTTGTCCCACTTGCAGGGGTCGCTGATAGCCATTCTGGTAGGTTGACAATAGCCCAATCTAAATCAGAAGAGATGGTAACCGTTGCTGCTGCTTTTGCAATGCCTTTAAGTCGCAGTTGGTGCTCAGATAGTACTATTTTATCCTCTGAAGGCATGAGCGTGAAAGATATTGTCTCGCCACAAGAAGTAATGTCAGTAATCGCAATATTCGCTTCTTCGCCATTGCTGTAGAATGGTTTGAGATTTACATCGCCTCCAAAAGCATTTCTACCATTATCTGCTGAAAGTGCAGCCTGAAGTATGTTACCGTCTTTGGTCGTAGTGCCGTTCGGACGGAAAACATACACTTCGTCAAGACGTGTTGTGCCATTATAGTTGAGATTGCCACCGCTGTATGCAGGGTTGATGCGATAGACTATCATACCTGATTCTGGCAATGAAGCATCGAAACCTTCACGCTTGCGATATTCAACAATAAAGTACTCGTCTTTCGACACTTCCTTTATCTTATAGGCAATATTCTTCGACGTCGAACCACCAACGGGATTTAATGTATATGTGCCTGGGGATGTGATTTCTGGTATCTCGTCAATCCACTTGCAATAACGCCATTTGGTATATGCAGTCATCTGTTGTGGAATGGTCTGATTGTCTGACATAAGATCCCAGATACCCACCGGATTCAATTTGTCGTTTACGTGATAAAGGTCGTATGTGCCAAGTGAATGTGACATCTCATGGCAGAGGACTCCTGCGTTAAGTGGTATTCTTGTGTTGCCAGGTTTGCTGAAGTTAAAACCATTAGATTCATCGAAGACCAAGAGGTAGCTTATCATCTTCTTTCCAAGTATCTGGTATGTGCCATCGGATGATACAAGGTCGGAACGGTGTGGCCATAGCAGATGGCGAGAACTGATGTCGGATGTGCCACTGAGTATAATTGTGACGTTATCGACAAATCCGTCGTTGTCGGCATCAACAATTACATCTGCAGGGATGTTTTCATTAATGTAATTGGTGATGTCGCTGATAAGTGCACGTTCGCGAGCAGCTTTTGTTACTTCGTCGTCTGCATCATAACCTGAAGGATTCAGGTTGTCCTTCTCTTGGAAGAAACCTCGTGAGTATTTAGTTTGGTATGATACGATGCAGCCATCGGATGTGGTAGGGAAGAATGAACTCTTCCATGAGAGCTTGCCGTAAGACGATGTCAGGAAGTAGTTATATACTGAGATCGCTCCTGTTGCATCATCGTTGAATAGACTCTGATAGTGAGCAAACGTGTTTTCTTGGAAAACTTCCTGTTGCGTCTCGTCGGCAAAGCGGACAAAGCATACGAGATTTGCTTTCTCCGCAGAAAAGACCTTCATAGCAGGCATCATACCTGCCATGAAGGTTAATAGGATACAAAATGTGTGTTTCAAATTGAACATTCTTTAGAACGGTTTGTGGTTATTGGTATTAGGTTATAGGT
>JAUNQM010000204.1 GCA_030536165.1 Prevotellaceae bacterium
CGCTCAAAGGGAAGTATCCTCGGCGACAAGACTCGCATGGAGAAACTGTCTGTTCATCCAGATAGTTTCATCCGCCCTTCGCCAACAGCAGGTAGTCTCGGCGGTGTTGCACGCAAGACTCGCGAGAGTATAATACTCTGCGAGGCTGCTGGATTTGATAAGATTTTTGTCGAGACAGTAGGCGTAGGACAAAGCGAGACTGCATGCCACAGCATGGTCGATTTCTTCCTTCTCATCCAACTTGCTGGCACAGGCGATGAGTTGCAAGGCATCAAACGAGGAATCATGGAGATTTCCGACGGCATCGTAATCAATAAATGTGACGGCAACAACACTGAGAAATGCGAAATGGCTGCAACAAACTTCCGCAATGCTCTGCATTTCTTCCCTAAACCTGACAGCGGATGGCTGCCAAAGGTGCTCTGCTATTCAGGTTTCTATGGCATTGGAATCGACAAAGTGTGGGATATGGTGTATGAATATTTCGACTTTGTGAAGGCAAACGGATACTTCGAGTTTCGCCGCAACGAGCAAAGCAAATACTGGATGTACGAGTCAATCAACGAGACTCTGCGCAACAGTTTCTTCAACGACGAAGAAATCCGCACATTGCTTGCAGGCGAAGAACAGCAGGTTCTTGCAGGCAAAGAAACATCGTTCATCGCAGCCCATAAACTTCTCGACCACTATTTTGAGAAGCTGAAAGGGCGCTCTTAAATCGTATAGTCCCCATAGAATCTATAGTTTCTGTAGCATCTATAAAACATTAAAACATGAAGATTGAAATCGATGAGGGCAGCGGGTTCTGCTTTGGTGTGACAACGGCTATCAAGAAGGCAGAAGAGGAACTGGCAAAGACTGGTTCGCTCTATTGTCTTGGCGATATTGTCCACAACGGCATGGAATGTGAGCGTCTGCGCCAGCTCGGACTTATCACCATCGAACGCAACGACTTGCACAAGTTACATAACGTGAAGGTGCTGCTGCGTGCACATGGTGAGCCACCTGAGACTTATGCACTGGCAGAGAAGAACAACATCGAGATTATTGATGCTACATGCCCAGTTGTGCTTCAGCTTCAGCGCCGCATTAAACGCGAATCAGAGAGACCACAATTAGTAATTTTTGGCAAGAACGGACATGCAGAAGTGCTTGGACTCGTGGGGCAGACAGAGGGTAGAGCCATTGTTGTGGAGAGTCTTGAAGATGTAAAGACAAAGCTCGACTTTACAAAAGACATCGTGCTCTATTCGCAGACCACCAAGTCGCTCGACGAATTCCACGACATTGTGAATTACATACAATCGCATATTTCCGACGGCGTTGACTTCAAGAGTTACGACACCATCTGCCGCCAGGTGGCAAACAGAATGCCTAACATCAGCGACTTTGCAAAGCGCCACGACCTCATTCTGTTCGTTGCCGGAGCAAAAAGCAGCAACGGACACGTGCTTTACGAGGAATGCAAGAGGGTGAATAAACAGACCAAACTCATCGAAGGTCCTGACGAAATACAAGCAGAATGGCTTGAGGGCATACAGACAATAGGCATCTGCGGTGCCACATCTACACCCAAGTGGCTAATGGAACAATGCATGGAAAAAATCAACATGCTGCAACGACCATAACGCACATCAAAAGGCAAGTCGTTGCTATGCCCAAAACAAGTCGTCCGTTTAACTCAGAAAAAAGTTGTACCAACTTTCAGCGCAAAGTTGTGTCAACTTTCGTGTGAAAGTTGACACAACTTTTTTTGCACCCTTATAGACGCATGCAGAACGCCATGCGGAAAAGAGGTGATTTTATTACTGACGAACTCAAATATTTTGTTCGAGAATTCGATTTACAAACTGGCTTGTGATGGAGAATGAACTCTCTGAAACAGTGTTCCAGAAGTTCTGGTAATCTGCCACGTTGTTTTCCTTTGCAGGCACGTCGCTGACGACGCGGAAACTGATGAATGGCACTTTGAAAATGTGGCAAGTCTGTGCAATAGCTGCCGACTCCATGTCGATGCCGATGGCATTAGGGAAGTGCCCGAGTATCTCTTTCACCTTTTCAACACTGTCAACAAACCATTCACCCGACGCAATCAACCCTTCGTGAATGCGATGGGAATAGTCAAGTCCTTTGGCTATTTCAACCAAGTTTTCTGGTGCAAGATAATATTTCGGCATACCCTGAACGCGACCAAACTCTTCGCTTTCAAGTCCGTAATAAGCATCATGATAAACCACACTGCTGCCGACAATCACGTCGAGCACGTCAAGTTCGGTTGATGCGCCACCTGCACAACCTGAAGAAATAATCAGGTCAGGATGATAGTTGTTAATCATCTGCGTAGTGTTGATGGCAGCATTTACCTTGCCCATACCTGTCTTGCAGACGATAATATTCTCGTTTTCTAAATGGCGGAGCTGTTCATACTCCTTATCCATTGCCACTAAAAGTCCTATTTTCATAAATTGCTTATTATAGATGCTATAGATTTTATAGTCAGTATAGTAGTTCAACTTTCGTTTGTCGTTCATTTTATCTCACGCAAAGAAAATTCTGACCTTACGGTCTGCATTGGCTTTTACCTTCTTCTGTCGCGACTCGGCATAGTCAAAGCGAGCTTTGTCTCTGCTCTCGCTGCTCCATCAGTTCAAATGCTGTCGCAAACCAAAACAAGTTTTGTCATTGCACCATCATTAGAATGCAACATCTTCGATGTCTCAGAATTTTAGCAGTGGTGCAAAGGAGCGCAGAGGAGCCCCTCCATCTCCCCCTGTAGGGGAGTGCCTACTTCCCCTCCTACGGGGGCAGAGATTGAGTATCTCTGCTTGCGACGACCTGACCTTTAGGTCAACAAAGGAGGCGGCTTTGCCGCTGGTAAGGGGTAGGCCTTCTTTTGCGTTCTCTGTTTCTCTGCGATGCAACTTGAAAGTTGACTTTTGTCAACTTATATCGGGTTTGTATAGTTCTGACGAATGCTTGCATACGGCAGAACTATACAAAAACGATATCAAGGCGTGAGCCTTTCAAGTTGCACTCTGCGTGAAATCACCCATAGGAAACTTGTTATAGGTATTATAATGAAACTATCATAATCGTGATATCATCATTCTGCTCGGCGCCATCAGTAAAGGCGTGCACATCAGTGAGCAAGTTTTCAGCCATTTCCTTAACGCCGTTCTTCTCTGCCTTTGCCACGAAATTGAGCAGACGTTCATCGCCATATTGATCCTTGTTTTCCTTTTCGGCTTCTGACACTCCATCTGTGTAAAGAACCAGATAAGCCCCAGGCTCTATCTGCACTTCCTCGCTTTGGTATGTGAACTCCTTATATACACCTCCGGCAAGGTTAGCCTTAGCATGCAGGTACTCTGCCGTGCCATTAGGATGTGCGATTATGATAGAATTGTGTCCGCCATTGCAGTATTCGAGCAAACCTGTCGAGAGGTTAAGCTTACCGATAAAGAATGTGACAAACATCTCCGTATCGTTACCATCGCATACGGTAGAGTTCATACCCTCGGCTACTTCCTTCATCGAAAGACCAAGTCCGATGAGTGAACGGAACGTACTTCGAGTGACAGCCATATACAATGCCGCAGGTATTCCCTTGCCTGATACGTCGCCGATAGCGAAGTAGAGATAACCATCTTGCTCCACGAAGTCGTAGAGGTCGCCGCCTACTTCCCTTGCTGGATTCAATATTGCATAAACCCTTTCCGAGAAATCCTTTGGCACCATACCGAGCTGTATAGTGCGCGCAATGCTGAGTTCACTTTCAATGCGTTGCTTAGCCGACGTCACAGTCTTAAGTTCGGAGATGTACGTAGTCAGTGAGTGCTGCATATACTCAAACGAGTCGTGAAGCTGAAGCATCTCGTCTTTCGAATGAATAATAGGAAGCTTGGCGTTGAAGTTTCCCTTAGCTATCTCACGTGCAGACTCTGAGAATTGCGACAGAGGCTGTGTGAGTCGTCTGATGATGCGTCGGCACAAGAATACGAGCACAGCAAGACCGACGATAAGAATCAGGATAAGAATGATTCCCATAGTCTGCATCTGTGCAAGCACACTATTGTAAGAGCATACAATAGCCATCGACCAACCATTCATCACAGGTCCGAATGATGCGAAGCATCTTACACCGTCAGCATCCGTAAACTCCGAAGTACCACTCTTTCCATCAACCATCTGCTTACCTAATTCCATCAGCTCTGGGTCGTTGTTAAGATGGCCCATGATGTCAGAGAAGATTGTCTCGTTGAGTATGGCTTTTGGGTCAGGATGCGAAATAAACGATGCATTGGCAGAAATAAGAATCACATACGACTCCTTATACGGTTTTATTTCCTCAGCATACTTCGTCAGTGCCTTCAGCGAGACGTCGGCAGTAATAATAGCATATACTTCGCCTCGCTCGTCGATGATTGGTACAGAATACGTAATCATCATCTGCTTGCCTCCGCCTTCATCGTAATATGGCTCGCTCCACCAAGCCTTCTTCAGCATGTATGGTATCTGGAACCAGTCTTGCGAAAGGTAGTCATTGTTTTC
>JAUNQM010000205.1 GCA_030536165.1 Prevotellaceae bacterium
TTTCTACGGAGTTATAAGGACAAGCGAAGAAAAGCATTACAACTACTGACATCCGGACATACAAAGGCAAGCAAAACGTCAAGCGTCTTTTGACGTTACCATTTGCGTCAATCATAAAAAAACTCCCACAGCCACGATGGCTATGGGAGTGTAAAAGATTTGATATGTGGTTTACTTATTGAGTGCCAATGCTACGTTTACTGCACATGCAACTGTGCAACCTACCATTGGGTTATTACCCATACCGAGGTAACCCATCATCTCAACGTGTGCTGGAACTGATGAACTACCTGCGAACTGAGCGTCAGAGTGCATACGTCCCATTGTGTCCGTCATACCGTATGATGCAGGACCTGCAGCCATGTTATCTGGATGGAGTGTACGACCCGTACCACCACCTGATGCTACAGAGAAGTAAGGCTTACCTGCAAGGATACGCTCCTTCTTGTAAGTTCCTGCTACTGGATGCTGGAAACGTGTTGGGTTTGTAGAGTTACCCGTGATTGAAACATCAACGTCCTCAAGCCAAAGGATTGCAACACCTTCGCGTACATCGTCAGCGCCATAGCAGTTTACCTTTGCACGTGGACCATCGCTGTAAGCTGTACGGTTTACAACCTCAACCTTACCTGTATAATAGTCAAACTGAGTCTGGCAGTATGTGAAACCATTGATACGGCTGATAATCATTGCAGCGTCCTTGCCAAGTCCGTTGAGGATAACGCGCAATGGGTTCTTGCGTACCTTGTTTGCCATTTCAGCAATCTTAATTGCACCTTCAGCAGCTGCAAAACTCTCGTGACCTGCAAGGAATGCAAAGCACTGAGTCTCTTCGCGGAGAAGACGTGCTGCGAGGTTACCGTGGCCAAGACCAACCTTGCGATCATCAGCTACTGAACCAGGAATGCAGAATGCCTGAAGACCGATACCGATAGCTTCGGCTGCATCAGCAGCATTCTTGCAACCCTTCTTTATTGCGATTGCACAACCGCAAACATAAGCCCACTTTGCGTTTTCAAAGCAAATCATCTGAGTCTCCTCACAAGTCTTGTAAGGATCCAAACCTGCCTGTTCGCATATCTGTTCTGCTTCTTCTACTGAAGCAATACCGTTTTCATTCAAAGCAGCAAGTACCTGCTTCATACGACGGTCCTGTGATTCAAACTTTACTTCGCGCATAATTATTATTCTTTACGTGGGTCAATAGATTTAACAGCACCTTGCTCTTCAGTTGTGCGACCGTAAGTACCAGTTGCAGCCTTGATAGCGTCGGCATTACTCATATCTTTCTTGAGAGCATCCATCAGTTTGCCCATGTGAACGAACTGATATCCACAAACCTGATCATTCTTGTCGAGGAACATCTTTGTGATGTAGCCTTCAGTCAACTGGAGGTAACGAGTTCCCTTGGCCTTTGTTCCGTAGAGTGTACCTACCTGAGAAACGAAGCCCTTACCGAGGTCTTCAAGTCCTGCACCGATAGTCAGACCACCCTCTGAGAATGCTGACTGAGTACGTCCATAGACAATCTGGAGGAAGAGTTCACGCATAGCTGTGTTGATAGCGTCGCAAACGAGGTCGGTGTTGAGAGCTTCGAGGAGAGTCTTGCCTGGAAGAATCTCTGATGCCATTGCTGCAGAGTGAGTCATACCTGAGCAGCCGATAGTTTCAACCAATGCTTCTTCGATGATACCGTCTTTAACGTTGAGTGACAGTTTGCATGCACCCTGCTGAGGAGCGCACCAACCAATGCCGTGAGTCATGCCAGAGATGTCTTTTATCTCTTTTGCCTTTACCCATTTACCTTCTTCTGGTATTGGAGCTGGTCCGTGGTTAGGACCTTTGGCAACGCAGCACATGTTTTGTACTTCTGTTGAATAAATCATAATGTAATTTTACTTATTAAAAGATTAAATTATTTATTTGAAAAAATATTATTTACATTTGTAAATATGCACACCTGTGACCATTAGTAACTTCTTGCGATGATTACTCTTGCCTTGCTTGGCTTACCTGTCACCATGTCAACGCCTGGAGTCTGCTCATAGCCGAATGGCACGCAACGGATTGTTGCCTGAGTTTCTTCCTTTATCTTTGCTTCTGTTTCGGCTGTGCCGTCCCAATGGCAAAGGAAGAAACCACCATTCTTAACCTTCTCCTTGAATTCTTCGTAGTTGTCGCATTCATAAATCATGCCGTCGCGCCATGCTTTTGCCTTGCTGAGCATATTGGTCTGAATGTCACCTAACAGGTTCTTAACGTATTCTGCAATGCCCTCGAATGGTACAGTTTCTTTCTCAAGAGTATCACGGCGCATTACTTCGATTGTTCCGTTTTCAAGATCTCTTGCACCGAGAACAAGACGTACAGGAACACCCTTAAGTTCATAATCTGCAAACTTAAAGCCTGGGCGTTTGTTGTCTGCGTCATCATATTTCACGCTGATGCCCATAGCCTTCAGTTCGTCAACTACAGGAAGTATCGCTGCATCAACAGCTGCCTTTTGTTCGCCCTTGCCAGCAATCGGAATGATTACCACCTGAATAGGAGCAAGCTTTGGAGGAAGTACAAGGCCGTTGTCGTCGCTGTGTGTCATGATGAGCGCACCAATAAGTCGTGTGCTTACACCCCAGCTGGTAGCCCATACAAGTTCTTCCTTATTATCCTTATTGAGGAACTTAACGTCGAATGCCTTTGCAAAGTTCTGTCCGAGGAAGTGACTCGTACCACTCTGCAAAGCCTTGCCGTCTTGCATCATTGCTTCGATTGTGTATGTGTCGAGAGCACCTGCAAAGCGTTCTGTCTCGCTCTTGACGCCCTGAATTACAGGAACAGCCATAAAGTTCTCTGCGAAGTCGGCATAAACCTTGAGCATCTGCTGTGCTTCTTTCTCAGCCTCTTCACGAGTAGCGTGAGCTGTGTGTCCTTCCTGCCAAAGGAATTCTGATGTGCGAAGGAAAGGACGCGTGCGCATTTCCCAACGCATTACGTTACACCACTGGTTGCACATCAATGGCAGGTCGCGCCATGAATGAATCCAATTCTTGTATGTGTTCCAGATAATTGTCTCTGAAGTCGGACGAATGATGAGTTCTTCTTCGAGCTTTGCCTCTGGGTCAACGATAACTCCGTCGTGAGTCTCATTTGTCTTCAGACGATAATGTGTTACTACTGCACATTCCTTTGCAAAACCTTCAACGTGCTCTGCTTCGCGAGAAAGGAACGACTTTGGTATGAGCAAAGGGAAGTATGCATTCACTGCACCTGTCTGCTTGAACATATCGTCGAGCTGACGCTGCATTTTTTCCCAGATAGCATATCCGTAAGGCTTGATAACCATGCAACCACGTACTGCAGACTGCTCTGCAAGGTCAGCTTTTACTATAAGGTCGTTGTACCACTGGCTATAGTTATCGGCTCTTTTTGTAAGATCTTTAAGTTCTTTTGCCATGATTTTATTTTTGTTTTCTTGTGTTTTTTTATATTGGTCGCAAAGTTACTAAAAAAAATATAAAGCACAAAATAAAACTACAGACATTTATCAATGATTTTGACTAAATTGATAATTGGCAAGGTATGAAAATAAAAACGAGAGCGTCAATCGGGTAGGGGATTGACGCTCTGTAAGGTTTAGAACAATGTTCTTGAAATGCGAAGGTTAACAACAGGAAATACCTTGACGCCTTTTATCAGTTTGACGTAGTCATCCACGTCGCCACGGATGTTGGTAAGGTCTTTTGCCATGTTGACGCCATCGTGTGTAACAATATCTGGAGAACCACCCCAGAACATCGCACCGCAGTCGAATGAGATTTTATATTTGTCGTTGTTCTTGAATAAACGTCCGCCGTAGCCAAAGCCTACATACGGTTTGAATGCATTTGCTGTAGCCTCGGCGTTTACAGTTCCTTCATTGTCTGGTTCCATCATGTATGGGTCGCCCTTAGAATGTACCTTCACCATCTGACCATCAACCTCTTTGTAAATGTCTTTGTTGAAGTCTCCAATATGGATACCCATTCTTCCGTAGCTCAATATTTTGTCTTCGTAAGCAGGGTCAAGATAGATGTCGTTCTCGTTCATCGTTATGATAGGTTCACCTCTGTAAACCTTGTCATAGATATTGTTATAGATATTCACAGCCATTAACGATTGCATATCGCCAATACTATTGAGCGCATCGGCAATCTTTGATGGACCAAGATAGAATCCCGCTGTGAAATGCCAGTGCTTATTGTTCTTGAAAGGAAATACATCGACAAGGAAATTGAAGTTGTAGTATGTTGGGCGTCCTTGCATCGTAACCTTGTTGTCAACAGGTCTGCCTGTGATTTGGGTTAGAAGACCTGATAGCTTTTCAAATTTGCTCTGACTCGTTGCAGGGTCGTCACCAACTTGAATACCGAAGTCCATATCGTAATTGAAGCGTGGCATGATTGAATATCCTGCACGCACCTGCACGTAGTCGCCGATAGGCGCAGCAAGGTCGAAACCGATACCTGTTGTTCCTAACGTAAACGACAAATCCAAG
>JAUNQM010000206.1 GCA_030536165.1 Prevotellaceae bacterium
CTCGTTCGGAAAAACCAAAATAAATTTTGTTTTTCGCTCACTTATTCGTAACTTTGACTTCGTCGAAGTTAGGCTGCATCTCAACAATAAAAATAAAAAACTTTGTTTTTTCTTTTGTATTGTCTTCGATTTGCACTAACTTTCGCTTTGCGCAAGTTAGGCTGCGTTTCGGAAATAAAAATCAAAAATCTTCGTTTTTTATTTTGTATTTCGCTCAACTTGCACTAACTTTGCAAGGTGTTATAATTGAATCAAACTATGAAATACAATGAAATTGGAAAGACCGGTATGAAGGTCTCTGAACTTAGTTTTGGTGCTTCTTCACTCGGAGGTGTCTTCCATAGCATCAAGGAAGACCGCGCTATCGAAGCTGTTTTTACTGCCATTGAGACGGGCATGAACTTCATCGACGTTTCACCGTATTATGGTCATTACAAGGCAGAAACGGTTCTCGGAAAGGCTCTGAAAGAGATTCCTCGCGACAAGTATTACCTCTCAACAAAGGTCGGTCGCTATGGCAAAGACGGTGTGAACACGTGGGATTATAGTGCAAAACGCGTCACCGATAGCGTCTATGAGAGCATGGAACGCCTCAACATCGACCACATTGACTTGATAAATGTCCATGACATTGAGTTCCAGTCGGAACTTCCTGGCGGTCTGCAAAAGGTTGTTGACGAGACGCTTCCTGCGTTGGTCGAGCTGAAAGAAAAGGGTATTGTGTCACACGTTGGCGTAACCGACCTGCAGCCTGAAAACATAAAGTGGGTCGTAGAACATGTTCCAGAGGGCACAATAGAGGCAACGCTGTGCTTCTGCCACTATTCGCTCAACGACGAGTTGCTCAACGACTACTTCGATTTCTTTGAGCAGCACAACGTGGGAATCATCAACGCATCGCCTCTGAGCATGGGTCTGCTGTCAACACGCGGCACCCCTGACTGGCATCCGGCACCTCAGCCATTGAAGGACGCATGTATGAAGGCGGCAAAATACTGTGAGGAGAAAGGCTATCCTATTGAGAAACTTGCCATCCAGTATTCAATCAGTAGCCCGCGCATTGCCACGACATTGTTCTCATCAGCTAACCCTGACAACCTGCGCAAGAACGTAGATTACGCCAACGCACCTAAAGACTGGGCATCGGTAGATGAGGTGCAAGCCATCATCGGCGACCAGATGCGCGTCCGCTGGAAGAATTCATAGAAATCAACTAATAGCCTAATAAAACTCGTTCTACATGGACACTCCAATCATTGATGCTCACGCTCATCTGTGGTGGAAGCAAGACACCATAGTCGATGGCGCACATATTATTAGTCTTGAAACGAACCCAAGCCGTAGCATGTTCTTCGGCGAGGAGGTGCAGATGTTGCCACCGTTCATGATTGACGGGCACAACACCGCAGAGGTCTTCCTGAGCAATATGGACTATGCCCAAGTGTCGGCAGCTGTCGTAGTGCAGGAAGTCATCGACGGCAACCAAGACGCTTATCTCTCCGAGGTGCAGTCACGATACCCCGACAGATTTCTATGCTGCGGACTTATGACAGGCGCATTGCCAGAGGCTCAGCCACTGGCTTTCGATGCGTATGCTATGCCAGGTCATAGAATAAAAACTCCGCTTAACTCGCCTGAGATGATGCAGACGTTCAAGCGTCTCGAACGTGAGGGGAAGATACTCGACATGTGCCTTGCCGACGATGAACGCCAGATTGCACAGTTTGATGAAGTCCTCACTGAATGCCCGTCGCTGAGAGTTGCTATCGGACATTTCGGCATGGTGACAACACCTAACTGGCACAATCAGATAATGCTTGCGCGCCACAAGAACGTGATGATTGAGAGCGGTGGCATCACGTGGCTCTACAACAGCGAGTTCTACCCATACCCATCAGCCGTGCGCAGCATCAATGAGGCTGCTGACATGGTAGGCATCGACAAACTCATGTGGGGATCTGACTATCCGCGAACCATAACGGCAATAACATACAAAATGTCCTACGACTTCATTCTCAAGACAAACGAGATGAGCGCTGAAGCCAAGTCGCTCTTCCTCGGTCGCAATGCCGAGCGATTCTATGGATTCAAAAATCTCGTTACACTGCCTTATATAAAGAATATGAGTGAGTAGGCTAAAAACTCGAATAATAGAAAAATAAAAATACATACAATGAAAGCTATTCAAATCGTAGATGAGAAAAAAGTGGCAATCGTTGATTTGCCAAAACCTGTGATAAAAAGCAACGAAGTGCTTCTCCGACTAAACTATGTAGGTTTCTGCGGAAGCGACCTCAACACTTACCTCGGTCGCAACACAATGGCATTGAAGCCTGTAATACCAGGTCACGAGATAGGTGCGACTGTTGAGGCTGTTGGTGAAGACGTGCCCGATACTATCAAGGAAGGCATGGTTGTCACCGTCAACCCATATTCCAACTGCGGACATTGTGCTGCATGCCGCAATGGCAGGTACAATGCTTGCGAGCACAACCAGACTCTCGGCGTACAGCGCAACGGAGCGATGTGCGACTACATCGCCCTGCCGTGGGAGAAGATAATTCCAGTCTCAGGTGTAACAGCACGCAACTGTGCCATCATCGAGCCTATGAGCGTCGGCTTCCATGCAGTGGCTCGTGGACAAGTCACCGACACCGACATCGTTGTTGTCTTTGGCTGTGGAATGGTCGGGCTTGGAGCCATTGTGCGTTGTGTGCAGCGCGGAGCAACAGTCATTGCCGTTGACCTCAGTGCCGAGAAACTCCACCTTGCAAAAGAACTCGGAGCAACCTACGGCGTAAACTCAAAGGAAGAAGACCTTCTTGCCAAAGTGCTTGAATACACTGACGGCTATGGTGCAGACGTTGTTATCGAAGCTGTAGGAAGCCCAATCACATATCGTGCAGCCATCGACGTTGTCGGCTTCACCGGACGAGTTGTGTGCATAGGCTACGCAAAGCAAGACGTTCAGTTCACCACTAAATACTTCGTGCAGAAGGAACTCGACATTCGTGGGTCGCGCAACGCAACGCCTAACGACTTCCGTGCCGTAATACGCTACATGCAGAGCGGCAACCCACCAGTTGAGAAGTTCATCACATCCATCGTTCGCCCAGAGCAAGCCGAGCAGACCCTCGCAGCATGGGCAGAGAACCCAGCACAGGTGTTCCGCATCCTTGTTGAAATGTAAAAGCAAAAACCCCATTCAACTCTCTGTCGTAGCGGGGATAGGGTGGGGCACCATAGCCTCAACTTATGAAACCACTTCGTTCCCTTTTACTCATTATTCTTCTTGCAGTCATGGCTTTTGGCTGCGAGAAAGTCAGTCTTGAAGAAGAGAAGAAAGCTGACAAGGAAAATAAGACCGACGATAAGAAGGACGAACAAGGAGTGGTTAACGATAAGAGCAAATCCTCTGCTATCTACGTCACGGTCGCGCCGTTTAACCTCACGCGCGGTGAAGCCTACACTCCAACTGCCGATAAAATAGTCTATGCACTTTTCGACTCCATAGGCAAGAGATGCTGGATTACAGAGCAGACATCAGGCGAAAGCAAAGCCTTTGGCACTTTGAATGCCACTGTGGATGCAGGCACGTACCGACTTCTTACCATAGGTCATCACACAAAGGGGATGGAGACTTGCACTCTTGACGCTGTATCCTTTGTTGACGGCATACCGTTCGACACTTATAGCCATGTCACTGAGTTCACTATCGAAAGTGGTTGGGCAAAGTCGTTTTTCATAACTCTGGATGAAATCACCGCAAGGGTAGAGGTGAAGTTTCCGAACGGAAAGCCAAAGGATTTGCGCTCAGTCAGCGTCACGTTTGATAAAGGCAGCGTGAGCTACAAGCCGTTGACGGGATTTGCCATAATAGATGAGGCAAAACGCGACTATTTTGCTTCCAGCATGTTCACGCAAGAAAACAACTTCACCGTCGCAGCTTATCGTTTCCTTACCGCCACCGAAGAAACTACAAAGGTTGACGTAGCCGTTATGGACATAAATGGTGAATACATTCAGTCATATTCCTTCGATGATGTCCTCCTAAAGCGAGGAGAGACAACAAGATTGGAACTCAAATAGCTCCCCTTCGGTTGTACAAAAGATTAATGTCTAAAGTAATGGTGTTTTTGATGGCAATGAGAAACTAACTTAGTTTTGTTTGCTATTTTTTGTCTTTAGAACATTTATTACTATCTTTGCACCTTGAATCAGTGGCTGGTGCAGCTTTGCCTTTAATAGTGGCGGTTATAGCACTATTGCCGTTGCCTGCTGATTCGTCATAAGCCGTTAAAACCCAGTTTTGACGGCTATTTTTTTACCCCCCCCCACAGCCACAAAGCCACAATATAAAAAGCGGCTGCGCTAACACGCAGCCGAACCAAGTTATTACTAAAATGAACAAAATTACCAGTGACCAAAATGACCAAAAATACAATTTACGCCCAGATTACTTGTCGGCGATGGCGGTTTGAGTAGCTTACATGCACCCATGCAGGTCGGCCTTGCTTGTCTGGCTTTT
>JAUNQM010000207.1 GCA_030536165.1 Prevotellaceae bacterium
GGCCAATGCCTTTGCGTAGTCGTCATCAACTTCCGTTTCCTCCACAAGTCCGTCTTTGTAGAAATCAAAAGCGAGTTGTAGTTCATCGGCAAGTGTCCGCACATTATTATATCCGTCAATCCACTTCTTCACCGAGCGAACCTTCTTCATCTGTTCCTCTGCCGACTTGGCATCATCCCAGAAATGAGGGTCCTGCGTGCGCAGGTTCTCCTCCTCATATTCCATCATCTTCGCCTCGATGTTGAGATAGCGGAACAACGACTCCGCACGGTTTTGTATATCCTTGAGTTGCTCTATTGTTATCATTTGATGTTTTTGCCCTTATATATTAATGTATAATGCCCCTTTCAAATTGTACTTTGTAAATGGTAAATGGTACATATTTTCATCTTACCCACGCCTCTGGATTCAGTTTGGCTGTGCCTTTGCGAAGTTGGAACTGGAGTATGTGGTCCGATGCCACTGTGCCGAGCACTTGGCGTGCGGATACTTTCTGCCCACGACTCACGCTTACCGATGAAAGGTTGCAATAGACAGAGATGTAGCTTCCGTGGCGAACCATGACTACCATCGTGCCATCGAAACTGAACACTGCACTAACCTCGCCATCGAAGATGCAACGTGCCTTCGCACCTGCCTGTCCCTGAATGTTGATACCCTTATTCTCAAGCGTTACGTTCTTCAATCCCTGAACATTATACTGCCCATAATGACTGACGATGCGATACGGTCCTGTGATTGGCATAGGCATACGCCCTCGGTTGCTTTCGAAGTTGCCCGACATCTGGCGGTCGGCAGCATCTGATGTCACAAAATTCGTCTGCGCATTCTCTGCCTCCTTTGCTGATGCCATTGCTGTCTCGCTTGCTTTTGCCGATGCAGCTGCGTCTGCCTTTGCAGTCTCAGCGGCACGTGCTGCAGCATCTGCCTCCTCTGCCTTGCGTCGTGCTGTTTCTTCAGCGGCTGCTTTCTGCTTTCCACTTGCCTCTGCAGCAAGTCGTGCTGCCTCTGCGGCCTCGTTTGCCTTGCGGCGAGCCTCTTCTTCGGCTGCCTTACGTCGTGCTGCTGCTTCTTCTGCGGCTTTCTGCTTTGCTGCAGCCTCGGCACGTTTTCTTGCGGCAACCTCTGCGGCAGCCTTGCGACGTGCAGCTTCCTCGGCACGCTTCTTGGCGGCTTCAGCCTCGGCACGCTTACGTGCTTTCTCCACTTCGATTGCCACCAACTGATCTATCTTGGCATTAAGTTGTGCGCTCTTCTTGCGTTGTTCGGCAAGAATACCTTGTATCTCCTTCTGTTTTTCCTTCAATGAGTTGACCACAGCCTGCTGTTCAGTCTGCTTACTCTGCAGCGACTTCTTTTCCTCCTGTCCTTTATTCAGCAGGTAATGCTTGTCTTTTTTCTTTACCTCAAGTTCGCTTTTTTTGTCCTCTACTTTCTTTCGTTCTGCTATCAGTTCCTCGCCTTTTGTCTTCTCGTATTGGGCATACTCACGCAAGAAGCGTATGCGACGATACATCTCCGTGAAGTTCTTTGCGCTGATGATAAAATAGAGATTGCTCTTGCTGCCACGATACCGCTGCATCTTTCTCATTGTGTTTGCATAGATATTCTGGCGGTTCTTGAGCTGTATGGACAGCGTGTCAATGTCGTGCGTAAGGACTGTGATATTTGAATTGAGCGTGTCAATGTCCTGTTCTATCTTGTGGATTGTCTTAGTTTTGCTTTCAATCTCGCCGTTGAGAATCATCAGATTATTGAGTCTGCTCTTCACGTCAGCCTGATTGCTACGGAGTTTTCTCTCCTGTTCTGCAATCTGCTTCTGCACGTTCTTATTCTCACTACGAAGGCTGTTTATCTCCTTTGTAGATATCTGTGGCTCGGCAGCCTTCTGTTTCTTGCTGCCAGTATTCGACGACTTGCTCTTGCGTGTGGTCTTACTATTCGAAGTCTTCTTGCCACTTTTAGTCGTGACAGAAGTTTTTGTCTTTGACGCCGCCTTCTTTTGAGCCGTGACATTCACGCTCGGAATAAGCAGGAGTGCTATAATAAGTGCTATTCTATATATCTGTTTCATGAGAAAGTGTATATTCTTTGCAAAGGTACGAATAAGCGAGCGAAAAACAAAATTTATTTTGATTTTTCCGAACAAAAGTACCTTAGACGAAGTCAACCAACGAAGTCAAAGATACTGCAAATCGAAGACAATACAAAATAAAAAACAAGATTTTTATTTGGATATTATCTGGATTTTGCATAATTTTGCACAAAAGATTCAAGATTGAGCAAAATGGATAAGGAAAAAACGAACAAAAACAAGAAGGTTTCCTCAATCGCCAAAACGAAAAAAGGCATCAGAAACCTTAACCTTAAGAACGCTATTATCCGCATCAGTAAGACCTCGCTGAACTTCATGGGCAATGATTTAATGATGTTTAGCGACTTCAGCGAAGTGCCAATACCAAAGCGCGCATTCAAGATGGACTGCACTTTTGTGGTCATCTGCAAAAGCGGTTCGGCGAAATTCGCGCTCAACACAATCGAACGAGAAATAAAACAAAACGACATTATCCTCGTCAACACTAACGAAACTGTGGAGAGCGTGAAGATTACCGATGACTTCAACGCCATGACAATCTTCATCTCGCACAGCCTCATGGAAGATATCATCATGAACTACGAGGACATCTCGTCGCTGCTTCTCTTCTCGCGCGAGCACCCTATCATACATCTCGCTGACGAAGATGCAATCGCTTTTCAAGAGTATTTCCAGATGCTCCAGAGCCGTATCGACAACAGCGACAATCACTTCCGAAAGGAGATTGTGCGCTCACTCATGCTCTCGTGGATATACTACCTCAGCAACATCATCTACAACCTCAAGCAGACCATCATCGACAACAACAAGCGCCGCGCCGACATCATATTCGCTAATTTCCTGAAACTCGTGGAGGAAAACTTCCGCACCGAGCGCCGAGTGACGTGGTACAGCGACAAACTCTGCATATCACCGAAATACCTCTCGACGGTCATCAAGGACGCAAGCCACCGCACGCCTAACGACTGGATTGACTATTACGTGATACTCGAAGCGCGCGTGATGCTCAAAAACACCAACAAAAGCATTAAGGAAGTTGCTGATTACCTAAACTTCCCAAACCAATCATTCTTTGGAAAGTTCTTTAAGGAACGCGTCGGTTGTTCGCCGCTCGCCTTCCGCAGAAACCAAATCTGACACTCACTTCACGCATTGCTTCACGACTCTTGACGCAATGCGTTTTTTATGTTGTCACATTCTTTCAGGAAAAAGTTGATACAACTTTCGGGTGAAAGTACATACAACTTTTGAGCGAAAGTTGATACAACTTTTTCTGGAGTTTAACGGATGACTTCACCGCGACATATAAAAAAGTGGGCGAATGACTATAGTCAGTTCATCGTCCCATGCTTGACACGGAACCTAATTCGTGCCTGTGTTTTCTCTATTTTATTAGAGCAGATTATTAGAGGTTGTTAGTACGACCCCGTTGGGGTCGATGTGGAAAGACACGCTTGTTCTGCAGGTCTGCGACCCGCAGTTACTAATGTATGACCTCTTCGAGGTCAATATACAATGACAATTCGCGACCTCTAAGAGGTTGAATTTTGGCACAGTATGACCTTTGGAAGTCAAGGGGCTGTGATGGTTAGCGACCTCAAAGAGGTCGAACATTGGTAACCGCTGGTCGCAGACCTGCGGATGGTAATATCCCCCCACTTCTTTCGACCCCAACGGGGTCGTACTAAACAACAAAAGTTTAATGTCCGATTTAGGTTAAGCGAATGGAGAATCACCTAACGCCAACATACGTTTACTGCCCACTCTAATCTTTGATAAGCCCCTGCTTTTTCAGTTCCACGACCACGGCTTCAAGTTCGTCGTACCACTCCTTGCCGAAGCGTCGGATGAGGGGCTCCTTCAGGAACTTATAAACGGGAAGTTGCAACTCCCTACCCTTCTCTACGCCACACTTGCAGATGTCCCAGCGGTCGTAGTTGAGCCCGACAAGTCCGTTGCGGAACTTCTTTTCGCGTATCGGATAGAGCGCACAGCTGATAGGTTTCTGAAATTCCGTTTTTCCCGCGCGGTAGGCTTTCTCCAAAAGGCAGAGGCAACAGCCGTTCTCGTGGCATGTGAATGCGCAGTCGCGACCGCCTACTATGCTTGTCACGAGCTCGCCGGTCTGGTCGATGTAAGACACACCTTGCTTGTCGATGACCGATTGTGCCGAAGCCGAAAGGTCGTTCCACACCACATCGAGAGCGTCTTCTACGTCCATTATTTCGTCGAGAGTGACAGGCGCACCGGCATCTCCCTCGATGCAGCAGGCACCTTTGCACACGTCTAAGTCACAACAGAACATTTCCGTTATGCAGTTCATCGAGACAAGTACGTCGCCGACCTCAATAATCGGCGGCATTTCATTACTTCCTACCATTGTATCGGTTCCTTTCCGTGTTGGGTGAGATAGTTGTTAGTGAGTG